>JAATFC010000019.1 GCA_015655435.1 Chitinophagales bacterium
GCTTATTGGACGAAAAAGAGATGCGATGGTTGGAACTCAGCGAGATATAATCAGTTATTTAAAATAAATCTGAAAGCCGATACTATAGTGTCGGCTTTTTTATTTCTGTGAACATCAATACATTATAGTACCACCCGTTGTTCATTTGGAAGAAAAAAGAGCCAAATAAGGTAGGAGATTTCTCCCTAACGGTCGAAATGACGTACCATTTGTAAAAACGTTTCAGAAAAAAAACGTCATTTCGAGTGAGGTACGAGTGAGAAATCTTGTTCTAATGAACATTTTGTTACTAAATGCATAATGGGTGTTATGGTGTGCTTTTGTTTGCCTTTTGTATAGTCGTATTCCATAGTATTTTCCTGCATTGTATATGTTAGTTTAAGTATAATTAATATTTAATTAATATTAGAAAACGTTTTGTCGTAATTAATATAAAGTTAATATAGGAAATGGGTTTTGCTTCTTGCTAGCCGTTTACTTTGTACTATAAAATTAAAGACAATCCTCCTATTTATGAAAGCCAATTTAAAACGCTTTTTGATGGCTAGTGCTATCTTATTGATTACTAGTTATGTTTCAAACGCTCAATTTGTGATTAACAATGATTCTTTATACCAAGCAGGGACGCCCAATACCGGAAGGGTATGGGGCTATGTTTTTGGAGACTTTTACTATAAGGGTGATGGTGATTCACTCAATCGGGGTGGTGCCAACCAATATACCGGTCTTCCTCAAGGAAGAAACTCATTTCAATTCAGACGAGTGTATTTAGGATACGACTATAATATAAGCAATAAGTTTTCTGCCGAGCTTTTGTTGGCAGCCGAAGACAATTTTCCGGCTTATAATCCACCTACGTCTGGTGCTGCGAGCGGAGACTTGACGGCTAATGGTAAAGAAACTTTTTTTATAAAACTCGCTAATGTTCGCTGGAAAGGGATTTGGAAAGGTACGGATTTGATTATTGGAGAACAAGGAACTCCGTCGTTTTCCATGATGTCCGAAAAAATCTGGAACTATCGTTCTATTGAAAGAACGGTTGCGGATATACGTCGTACTCCATCTTATGATATGGGTGCCGGTTTGCAAGGAACTTTTGATCCGAAAACAAAACGTTTTGGCTATAATTTATTGGTTGCTACGGGCAATTCGGACAAGCCATCGAGCAATAGTTTCAAATGGTTTTATGGTGATATCTGGGGAACTTTTTTAGACAAAAAACTGTTTGTTGATTTGTATGCAGACTATGAAAGATTAAACTGGGCACCAGGTTGGCATCATGATCGCCAAATGATAAAAGGTTTCGTTGCGTACAATACGCCAATATTTACAATAGGTGTCGAAGGCTATATCAATACGATTCGTCAGGATGCAAAAGCTACGCTGCTGACTCCTGTTGGTGCTCATCTCGCCGATACAATCAATACAAGTGCAAGAGGGCTTTCTCTATTCTTACACGGAGATATTACGCCAAACAAACTTCGTTGGTTTGCTAGAGTAGATACTTACAACCCAAATCATAATGTAAATAACGATAAATATAAAGGCTACAATCCTTTAAGTTCTCCATCCGGATATAGTGCAGGTTCTTACAAAATAACTTATGGAAGCAATGGTGCAGCGACAAATGCGACAGCGGTCGGCGATGCTACATCTTCTGTTGGTGATATTACTTCTAAAGAAGTTTTCGCGACAGCGGGGTTGGATTTCACGCCGATTAAAAACGTGCATTTTGAACCAAATGTTTGGTATAACCATTATGCATCACAATTAGCATCTGGCAAAATGGCAAGCCACGATTTGGTTTACAGGATGACATTATTTTACACTTTTGGAAAAACATATAAGAACACATATAACCAATTTTAAAAATTAAAACACAAAATCATATTATGAAAAGAAGTTTTTTGAAGTTAGGATCCATTGTAGCAGCAATGTTTACAGCTTCCATGTTAGTAACTGCTTGTGGTGGTGGTACTGCTGGAGGAGATGACAAAACAATCACGGGTGGCGGTAGCTCTTTCGACAAACCTTTGTTCGACAAGCAGTTTGCAGAATACAACAAAACATACGGAGTTAAAATCAACTATCAATCCATTGGATCTGGTGCTGGTATTTCTCAGTTGACTAGTAAGACTATTGATTTCGGTGCGTCTGACGCTCCTATGAACGGGAAACAGGATTCTGCAATTTCAGCTCCGGTTTTACATATTCCGGTAACGGCAGGTGCGGTTGTATTGAGCTATAATCTGCCTGAAGTAAAAGATACGTTGAAATTGACTCCTGAGATTATCGCTGGAATGTTTTTGGGTACTATAACAAAATGGAATGACCCGCAGTTAGTTGCTGCAAATCCAACAGTTAAACTTCCTGCAACGGATGTATTGATTGCGCATCGTGCTGATGGTAGTGGTAC
>JAATFC010000033.1 GCA_015655435.1 Chitinophagales bacterium
AAACCACCGAAAATTCCGTTGCCGATATGATAGGGCAATGACATGGAAGTATAGCGGATATTGACGGGGAACATTTCTACTAGGAATGCGGCTATAGGCCCATAAGTTATAGTCACGAATAAGACCAATATAAAAAGAAGCCCGACCATCTTCCACTCGTCGGATGTGGCAAGCTTGACGGACTGGTTGACTTTTGTATCTATCTTTTGTGTGGCGGCATGTGTAACTATAGTGCTGTCCAATGTCTGTATAGTCCCGTCGCCAAAGGTTTTTATAGTTTCGAACTTGATGCTTTTGTCTCCGTTAGCGTGAACGGCTTCAATTGGAGATTTGGACTCGATTTGAGGAATGCCTTTTTCGCTGGTTTGTGTCAACTGATACATCTGTCCAAAAATCGGACGATATAGAAGAATGGCTAAAAGCATTCCTGCCAATAGCACGGACTTCCTTCCGATCTTGTCACTCAAGGCACCAAACACAACAAAGAATGGACTGGCAACTAATATGGCGATTGCCAATATAGAATCTGTCTGCGACGCATCCAATCCACAAACTTTGCCCAAATAGCTCTGTGTATAAAACTGACTTGTGTAGAATATAACACCTTGTCCCATTGCCGCGCCGAATAGCGCAAGCAATACATATTTGAGATTGTATCTGTTGCCAAAACTTTCTTTTAAAGGATTCTTCGTCAACGTACCTTCTTTTTTCGCCTTGGCAAATTCCGGAGACTCATGCATGCCTTTTCGGATAAGGTAGGAAACCAGTACCATCAATATGGAAATCCAAAACGGAACGCGCCAACCCCATTCATCAAAAGCCTCTGTGGATAAGGATTTGCGCGTGATGAGAATAACAATCAAGGAAAACAATAAGCCTGTCGACGCTGTAGTCTGAATCCATGCCGTCCAATATCCTCGTCGGTTGGCGGGTGAATGTTCGGCTACATAGGTTGCGGCTCCGCCGTATTCTCCACCAAGCGCAAGTCCTTGCAACAACCTTAACAGCAATACCAATAAGGGTGCGAAAAATCCAATGCTTTCGTAACTAGGAATACAACCAATCAAAAACGTCGCGCCGCCCATCAATATCAATGTCAGCATGAACGTGTATTTGCGTCCTATCATGTCGCCCAGTCGTCCGAAAACCAATGCGCCGAAAGGCCTCACCACAAATCCTGCGGCAAATGTCGCCAACGTGCTCAAGAATGCCGCAGTAGGATTGTCCTGCGGAAAAAACTTGGTGGAAATGACCGCAGCCAAACTGCCAAAAATGTAAAAATCATACCATTCAATAAGCGTTCCTGCCGATGAGGCTCCGATGACTTTCCAGATTCCTTTAGGGGCTTTTGCCATAAAATTATGCGTTAGAATTTAAGTTTTATAAATAGGACCGTGTTGTTATTTGAAAAAAAGCAAGCGTTGGTATTCGGCTCTCCCTGCTGTTAAAAATAGCGAATGTTTGTTTAGTTTGTTAGAATGGCATCCTTTTTTGCAAATATTAAATGTTTTCCTGGCGGTGCGATTTTCAAGATATTGGTCAGAAATGTTTTTGGCGAATAAGGCAGTTGTGATTTTATATATTTGATTATCGTATTTTTGGTTATGGAAAACGAAACGCTGAAGGAATACTATATCAACACCAATAAAGAAATCCCTGACGAACTCAAGTTTGGGCAAGGTCGGCTTCCGCATCTCAATATCATTCGGCAGAAGAACTGTTTTAATTCGCTTGCGTTCATGCGTCGGGATTATTACAAAATCGTATTGACTAAAACCAGGGCATTGCTGGAAACGGAAAATGGAGAGATACTGATTGACCGCCCAGCCTTGTTTTTCTCTAGTCCTGACCGTCTGTTTGGCTGGACTTATCTGTGCGAATCTCAATGGGGCTACACAGTTCTGTTCAACGATTTGTATCTGCACAATGAAGCAAAAGATGCTTTTCGTACATTGTTTTCCCTTTTTTCGGAAAAAGAATATCCCTTTTTGTTTTTGGATGAAAATTATTTTGAACGGTACTCATATCTTTTTCAGTTGATCTTTGAGGAATACCAGTCTTCATTTGTATTGAAGGACTATTTGATTAACAATTTGTTGGTCACGGTCGTCTATACGGCTATTAAAATTAAGAATGCTAATATCGCCAATACGGAAAAAGGAAATTCGGTTTTCTCGGACTTTTGTTCGATGCTGGAACAGCAGTTTCCTATTGATGCACCCAATATAGTGATAGCCAAAAGTAGCCCTAAGGATTTTGCGCATACGCTCGGCATTCATGTCAATTATCTCAATGCGGTAGTCAAACAAGAAACGGGTAAAACGACAACTGAAATCATTGCCAACCGCGTCCTGCTCGAAGCCATCAATCTGCTCAAACACAGCAGCTGGAGCATCACGGAGATTGCCAATAGTCTTGGTTATGAATATGCACAGCATTTTCATCATTTCTTTAAAGGTAAGACAGGCGTGTCTCCGAAAGACTATCGTAAAAATATTTGATATTCGTATTTTTTGATTTGTTTTTGTTATTGTTCGTTTCTTCAGGTAATGGTAGTTTTGCATTATCAATTACCATCAGATGAAACAATTCAAGGAAAAGAACAGAAGGTTGGCGACGTTCTCCATATTTTTTCTCATACCCTTGTCGGGATTTATTACGGACATCTATCTGCCGTCCTTTCCTTCTATGCAGACGGCGTTAAGTATGTCAGCGTCCAATATCCAATTGACGCTAAGCTACTATCTCATCAGCTATGGGGTATCGATGTTTTTTGCGGGAATGCTGGTCGATTCTTTCGGTCGTTATAAGATGACGATAATCGCACTTCTGACTTTTATAGTTTCGTGTATTGTTGTTGTCAACACACATTCCGTTTCAGTGATTTATTGTATGCGTGTATTGCAGGGCGTTGCAGCGGCAATGGCGGTGGTAAGTAAAAGAGCATTTTTGGTAGATATATACACGGGTGCAAAACTGAAACACTATATGGGGTTGCTCAGCATAGTCTGGTCGATTGCGCCCATCACTGCACCATTTATAGGCGGTTATTTGGAAAAAATATGGGGCTGGACATCCAACTTCTGGTTCTTGACAGGCTATGCGATTGTTGCATTGCTACTAGAACTCATATTTAGTGGAGAGGCTCTTACGAAATTCAAAAAATTCCATCCCGCAACGATTTTTAATGCTTACAAAGAAGTGCTGAGCGCCCCGGATTTTTCTTTGGGAGTGACGATTCTCGGTTTGGGTTATAGTATGGTAATGGTGTTTGGAATGAGCGCCCCTTTCATTATCGAGCATGGATATGGTTATTCCGCAATCGTTACGGGCAACTGTGCTTTGATTTCGGGTACGGGTTTGTTTATAGGAGGAATCATTGGAAAAATGACTGCAAAAAAAGCACTGTTAGGACGGATTTTCTTTGCTTTAGCGATTTCGCTACTGATGACCATTCTAATGTATTTTCTTTTGCAAAAAGATAACTCCATCTATCTGCTAATGTCTTTCGTATTGTTGTTGCATATGGCGGAAGGTTTTATATACAATATTGTTTTTACCTATTGTTTGATACGTTTTCCTGTGCATGCCGGAGTTTCCAGTGGATTGTCAAGTGGCGGTAGTTATCTGGTCACGTCATTGGTTAGCTTTCTGATGACGAGATTTATATCTTTTCACGAAGCATACCAATTGGCGTATAGTTATCTTATTCTGATATTGGTGATAGGAGGGATTGTTTTGTTCCTGAGGTCAAAAAAAATAGAAAGTTTAGTAAAAGTGTAGTCAAAAAAAAGGTCAATATGAAAACATATTGACCTTTTCTAAAATTATTATAGTCTCTAACTGAAAAGATATTCGATATCCTCTTTAGTCAAAGATTTTACGAAACTTGTATCGTCCGAAATCAGTTCGGAAGCCAATGCCCGCTTACGTTCCTGCAACTGCAATATTTTGTCTTCGACCGTATTGGTACATATCAACCTGTATGCAAAAATATTCTGCGTCTGTCCGATACGGTGCGTACGGTCAATCGCTTGCTGCTCTACTGCTGGATTCCACCAAGGGTCAACAAGATATACGTAGTCTGCTGCCGTGAGGTTAAGACCGACACCTCCTGCTTTCAGAGAAATCAGGAAGACGCGGCAATCCGGATTGTTCTGGAAATTCTGGATGGCCTTTTCTCTTTCAGGTGCAGTTGTGCTACCGTCGAAATATTCGTAAGGGATACCGTGCTCTTCTAGTTTGGCGCGTATCAATCCCAACATTCCCAGGAACTGAGAGAATATCAAAGCCTTGTGTTCTCCTACGTTTTCTTCAATTTGGCGTTCGATTTCTTCCAGTTTGACAGATTTGTTCGGGTAGCTTTCGGTTTTCAATATTGCCGGACTGTCACATATCTGGCGTAGGCGCATCAAGCCTTGCAATATGGTCAACTGCGATTTCTGTATGCCCTGCGACTCAATTACGCCCATGATTTTGTTGCGGTAATCGTTACGGTACGCATCATAGATGTGTCGCTGTTCCTTGTCCATTTCGCAGAACAGGATTGTTTCTGTTTTTTCCGGAAGGTCTTTGGCTACTTGTTCCTTTGTCCTTCTTAGGATGAAAGGATATAAGAGTTTGCGTAGATGTTCTTTCTGCTCTTTTTCCCCAAACTTGTCAATAGGAATCGCAAATTGTTGTTTGAAAAAATCGATGCTTCCCAATAGTCCGGGATTGAGAAAATTCATCTGTGCATAGATGTCAAAAGTATTGTTCTGCAAAGGCGTACCACTCAAGCACAATCTGTTGCCCGCTTTTAGTAAAGCAACTGCTTTAGCAATTTTGCTGGAGGGGTTTTTGATAGCTTGACTTTCGTCCAATACGATATAGTCAAACTGTATTTCGGAAAAAATCTTGATGTCGCTACGCAAAGTCCCATAAGTCGTGATGATGATGTGGACTTTTGTCTTTTGTAGCTCAGACTTGGAGCGCGTACCTCCGTGGTGGATATAAACATCCATGTCCGGAGTGAATTTTTTCACTTCATTGGCCCAGTTGTACATCAATGTTGTCGGACAGATGACGAGCGCCTTGAAACCTTCTTTTTGCGATTGTAAATATTTTAGGAAAGCCAATGTCTGTATCGTCTTACCGAGACCCATGTCGTCCGCCAATATGCCGCCCCATTTGACTTCGTTCAGATAGTTCAGCCATTGAAACCCTGAAATCTGATAAGGTCGCATGATTTCGGTCAGCTTGTCCGGTGGCGTTATTTGTTCGATTGTCTGATTGCTGCGTAGCTTCTCGTATTTTTCTTCTAGTGCAAAAGAAAGTTCCTCTTCGTCTCGCTGCTCGTACAGTTCCTCAATGATACTGAAATGGTATTTGCTGAGCTTAATGTCCTGATTGGTTTCGTTTTGTCCAACCTGAAACAGCAGCGAATATTTCTGTACCCATTCTTCCGGCAAAACACCTAATGAGCCATCTGCCAATTGTACAAACTGTTGTTTGGCTGCGATTGCTTTTTTGATTTCCGCAACGGAAACCTGCTGGTCGCCAAAACGTATATCGACCTTGGCATCAAACCAATCGGTATGACTACTGATGAAAATCTTGGTAGAAGGTTTTGCTGTATTGAAACGGAACTTCTTTAATGCGTCCAGTCCGAACACCGGAATGTTCAATTCCCTTGTTGCATCCAAAAACAAGAAAAACCAGTTGTTTTTCAATGCTTCCGAGCCTTTCAGTGCCAATACAAAACTGTTTTTTTCCGGATGGATAAATCCAGAATGCAGGTTTTCGATTTTGGACATCAACTCACTTTCCGCAGCGCGGTTGCGGTTGATTTCCAAAAGTTTGCTCCCGCTGGGAATCAATATTTTGTCCTTGTCGTCCGGTTTTATTTCATAGTCTTTGTAGAGAAAAACGGGTTCCACCAATAGGTAGTTTCCCTTTTCTTTCAATACGAGCTTGACTTGCGGATTGACGTCCTCAACAACTTCTTTGTCAATTTTGTCAAAGCGCACATTGTATTTATGGGAAAGCGGCAATATGAAATCCTGTAAGGAAACGTCCCATTCCGATGCCGGAAAAACAATCTTTCCACCCGGAAGGAATTTTTCTACCAATAGAATGTCTTCCGGTTTTTGCCATAGGTAAAACTGGTTTTCTACCTGTAACAGGAGTGACGAGTCCATCTCGTTTTCCGAAACATTGATAGTTCCCAAAGGCGTTTTGGCCAG
Organism: Chitinophagales bacterium; assembly: GCA_015655435.1. Lineage (GTDB taxonomy): Bacteria > Bacteroidota > Bacteroidia > Chitinophagales > Chitinophagaceae > Rhizosphaericola. The sequence continues at coordinate 6,225 of JAATFC010000033.1, forward strand.
ACAGGAAATCTCGTATCTGTCGCCATCACGCGCCACCAAAAACTCAGGCGTGATGAAGTTGATGGAATAGTTGGCAACGTCCAAGTTGTCTGTTATAAACTGTTTGCCTTGTTCGATATAAAAAGTAAAATAGCTGGATGCCGATATATTGAATAGTTTCTTTAGTTTGGGATGGACATAGTCCAATATAAGTTTGCGCGTTTCCTCAGGCAATACATCACCCTCCTGATGCTGGACGATATTTTCCCAGATACCACTGAACGGAGAATTTCTATTCAGATAGCGGCTGACTTCCGTCGGCAACAACTTACGTAGTTGCTGGATAATCTGTGTGTCGTTTTCGCTGAAATTGTCCGTATTGACATATTTGGTCAAATCAACATGGTTGACTTTCCCCAAAAACTCTGTTTCGTCTTCGTCGATTTCCCCTTCTATAGCTTCTATTCCCAAAAACGGGTATTGCTGGCTGTCATATCGCAATACGATACCGACACCATATTTGGTTGTTGCTTTTTCTTTGGGTTTGTCCAATACTTCCACTTCCTTTCGCATAAAGGAAACCGAGGAAGATGTATTGGCCGCGGTAGTTGCAACGCGTTTGATTGATGTGTCCAATACGCGGAGGAAAGGCTTTCCGTCTTTAATGGAAAACTCAAATTTACCTTTGATATCGTCCTGTAAGGAATAACCGTAAAGTGCCAATAGTTTGTTCTTTTCCTTGTCCAGATTACGTATAGTGTCAAAATAATTGGCTCCTTTTTCTTTCAAAAGCGAAAGGAAAACAATCAATTTATGTACGCACAACGGATGCAGCGGATCGCTGTGGCAATCACAACTTGTATCAAAATTGCGTTCCTCATTTTTCTGAATGACTATTTCGTGCTTTTCCTGGTTGTAGTTCAGCAGCACACGGACTTTTTCATCTTTTGCTTCCTCCAGTTTAAGTCTGTGCGTGGTGGCATATTCTTCCGCATAGTCGTAGCTGTTGATATCGGACAAAAGACGCAACATCTTGATGTCGATGTTTTTCATGCGGATGACCGTATAGTTCTGGTCATATTGGATGAAAGTCTGCTCGCCGAGCATATTGCTGTCAATCAAGTCCTGTAGGTAAAAAAGGCTCGCAACTTGGTGACGGCACATTTCTCCTTGTTCAAACGGACAAGTACACTCAACGGAGAGCATGTTTTCGTCCCTGAATTTTTCGACTTTGACCTTATACCAGGTATTATAGGAGTCATCTTTGACACGCAGACTGGCAGACTCTGTCAGGTCGTCGTGGTTTATCAGCTCTACATTTCCCGAGTTGTAAATCTTTTTTCCTCTACGGATGGCCTCTTCGGTACCATTGCCGTATATGTATCTAATTAAATGCGGTAACGCCAAAACCTTACAATTTTTTAATGGAAACGCGAGTGACCGCAGTTCCGGATAGAGCAATCTGCAAAGTTAAAAGAATAAATGGCATATTATAAAATAGAATTGAAGGATATTGGACACAAATAAAGAATTGGTAACCTTTTCGTGTTTTATTTAACAAAAATTTCTTTCAAACCCTTCTGTTTTAAGATGTTTTGTTCCTCCGTTGCCGGCTCGACAATGCTATAACGCTCTATAGTCGAAATTTTCATCTCGTCAATCATCGAGACTAAATTGTTATAATTACTATTATTCCCTGGCTTGATGAGAACTACAAAATCGTCTTTTGGCGTATGTAGTTTTTTGGATACGATGACCGCACGGATCTCTTTTATATTGGACTGCTTCCATTTTGTTCCCGAAGGATCTTCCAGTCCTTCGTAATAATAAACTTGGTCGTTATTGCCCAATAACAAAGTTAATGCTCCAGAAGCCTTGACGTCTGTTCCGGTTGCACTTGTGCGGTCGTCGGGATAGATGGTTTTTAGAATGGTGGGCGTGCTCAATGTGCTGCTGAACACAAAAAACGTCAGTAGTAAAAATCCCAAATCCACCATCGGTGTTAAGTCTATCCTCGGAATCTGGAATCGGGTTGCTCGTGCATTCTTTCCGGTGGGAACGGTGGTAATCATTTCTGCCATGGTAATTTTTTTAAAAAGTCAGTAATTGCAGATGCTTACCAATAAAGAGTATGGAAAAGTTACATTTCCATAAAAGAAATAAAAAATTACCAGTTTTCCAATACGGAAATATATTGCAAAATTCCTTCCTCGATTTCTTTTAGAAAAATAAATTCGTCAGCCGTATGGCTACGCGCACTGTCGCCCGGGCCGCATTTCAATGCGGGAAATGGCATCAACGCCTTGTCCGAACTAGTAGGCGAACCATACGCTTTCCGTCCCAATGACAAACCTGCCTTCACTAATGGATGGGTGATTTCAATACGGGAAGAGCGTAAGCGAAAACTGCGTGGTTGTACTTCACTCTTGACGTGTTGACGGACGATGTCCAACACTTCCTCATGCGTGTATGCGTCCGTTATTCGGATATCCACGACATAGTTGCATATTGCGGGAACGACGTTGTGCGCTTTGTTTTCTGTTTCGATAACGGTAACGGTTTGCTTGACGTTTCCGAGCCATTCAGAAGTTTTTGGATAGCTATAATGACGAAACCAATTGATGTCGTCCAAGGCTTTGTATAGTGCGTTTTCTCCTTCGTTTCTTGCAGCATGTCCAGCTTTTCCAATAGCCTTACAGTCTAATACCATCAAGCCTTTTTCTGCAATGGCAAGGTCTAGTAATGTCGGTTCGCCTACTATGGCTTGCCAGTTTTCCCAATTCTTAAAAGGGATTTGTCCGTTTATAGTTTGGAAATTATCCTGTTGCAATAATGCCTCAATACCGTTTTTTCCAGAGATCTCTTCTTCTGCCGTAGCTGCGTAAACTAAATTGAAAGGCAAGTCTGTTCTATCTTTCAGGTAAATAAATGTCGAAGCCAAAGAAACCAAACATCCTCCTGCATCGTTACTGCCGAGCCCATACAGTTTTCCATCTGATATTTCAGGATTGAACGGGTCTTTGGTATATTGGGGATTGGGTTTTACTGTATCGTGGTGGGAGTTGAGTAGGACTATAGGTTTGTTGGTGTCAATATGAGAACTATAAGCCCACACATTATTCAAATAACGATAAGTTTTTGCTCCGTTTTCTGATAAAAAATTTTCTAGTATTATCGCTGTTTTATCTTCTTCTTTGGATAAAGAAG
>JAATFC010000196.1 GCA_015655435.1 Chitinophagales bacterium
AGAGACAGCCCCGGTGCTGTCCAATATAGACCAAGATACATTGACAATATGGAAAAGTTCCTTTCTTGCCGATTCCAATTCTGCAAAACATTCATGGTAAGCAATCTGAACAGATTCGCGGTCTTTGAGCAATATGCCGTCTCGTCCTTTTTTCGTTTGGGTAAGTTCTAGGAACAATTCCATAAAGTGGATGCACATACCCGAATAGTTGGCTGAGATTGTCGCTGCGGCCAATTGTATAAAAGGAAATTTGTATAAAGTAGTGTTGATTTTTCGTCCCGATTCATCCAGTCGGAAGGCACGTTCTTTGGGGACTTTTATATTGGATAGGCAAAAAGAATGCCCTGCCGAAGCGACCAATCCTATTTCTTTCCAAGTCTCCAATATGGTTACTTCTTCCCGAAGAAAACAAAAAGGTTGGATGAGAGGTTGTCCGTTTTCTAAGAGCGGATTTCCGTTTTTTGTAATCTGGCAATTAGCGGTGAAAATAGTTGCGTCCGGAGCGCCACTCGCATACGCCCAAGTGCCGTTGACGATATAAGAACCATCATCTTGCAAGTCGGCAAACCCTGTCGCAGCACCACTTCCAGCCAAGCAAACATTTTTTTGCGAAAAAATATTCTGCGCAAAATTTTCATCCAAAAAACCTCCAAACCATCCCGCCCCGCTACACAAGGTGAAAACCCAACCTGTGCTGCCGTCCGCCCAACCAATAGCTTCTTCGAAAGTGACCAATTGCGGCAATGTCCATTCAAGTCCGCCATATATCTTCGGTGCAATTGCCAAAAACCATTTCTGCTCGTGGCAGAGTTGCAATTGTCTGTTCGTAAGTTTTCTTTGGGATTCTGCTAAAGAAGCATCCTTCCGAATGAGGTCAATCCAGTCGGATTGGAGTTGCTCGGAAGGATGTTTTTCAAATGATGTAGTGGGGTACATTTAGTTCACGGTTTCCTTACTATGCTCTAATGGGATATTGGTTGCTTCTTTGATTTCCTTAAATCCGCCCAATACGTTGCGAAGATTGTGAAATCCTTGCTTTTTAATTAGAGAGCAGGCAATCACACTTCTGTAACCACCGGCACAATGTATATACAAATTGAAATTATCGTCAATGTCGGAAAGGTATGCTGCCGGGTCGACCAATTTGTTTAATGGAAAATTGACCGCTTTTCGGATATGCTGGTCGCCAAATTCGCGTTCGTTTCGAACGTCAACGACAACAATGTCTTCGTCAAAATGGTAGTCCATTGCCAATTCGTCCGCAGGGATATTGATAATCAGGTCAGACCGTTCACCAGCATTTTTCCATGCTTCGTAACCTCCATCTAGGTAGCCGTTTATTTTATCAAAACCCACTCTCGCAAGGCGGATAATAGTTTCTTTTTCCTGTCCAGGGTCGGTCACCAATATAAGCGTTTTGTCAAAAGGTAAAAGGCTTCCTGCCCATTCTGCAAATCGTCCGTCCAGGCCTATGAAAATAGACCCTGGTACAAATCCTTCCGTAAATGCTTCTTGTGAACGTGTGTCCAAGATGATATTGTCCGGATTTTTTGCCATTTCCTTAAAGTCGGCAACGGAAATCGGCGTTAGTCCTTTTTCCAAAATATCGTCCAGATTGCTGTAGCCTTTTTTGTTTATTTCCGCATTGATGGGAAAGTATGCCGGAGGAGCACTCAACCCGTCCGTAACCAACGTGATAAATTCGCCACGACTTTTTGCCTGCAACGCATAGTTGGATTCTTTTTGTTCCTTGATGGTGCTGACAGTATCGGTGCTGAGATTTTTGCCACAGCTACTTCCTGCTCCATGCGCGGGATAGATGATGACATCGTCTGGGAGTGGTATTATTTTTTCCTGAATGCTGTCGTACATAATACCTGCAAGGTCTGTAGCGGTGTAAAGTGCGTTTTGCTGTGCCAAATCCGGACGACCTACGTCTCCAATAAACAAAGTATCTCCGGTGAACAAGGCATAAGGTTTTTGGTCTTCATCCCTTAGCAGAAAGCAGGAGCTTTCCATGGTGTGTCCAGGTGTGTGTAAAATTTCAATGGAGATTTTACCTAAAGTGAATACCTGATTGTCTTTGGCAATGGTCGCTTTGAATGACGGTTTTGCGTTAGGTCCATAAATAATCGGTGCACCTGTCGCTTGACTTAAGTCAATATGCCCACTGACAAAATCTGCATGAAAATGCGTTTCGAATATGTATTTAATAGTTGCATTTCTGTCTTTGGCCATACCCAGATACATGTCAATATCGCGCATCGGGTCGATGATTGCCGCTTCGCCATCGCTTTCTATATAGTATGATGCCTCGCTAAGGCAGCCCGTGTATATTTGTTCAACGTACATAAAAAATGTGTTTCAACAAAGATACTAAAAACCGTTTGTATGGTTTATTGGGCTAACAATTCTTTAATGAAATGCATGATTTCGGAGATACGTCCGTAGTTCAACGTGTAGTAGATGAATTTTCCCTCTCTCTCCGTCAATACTATATTGGCTCTGCGCAAGATGGCAAGATGCTGCGATGCAACGGACTGTTCCATTCTGAGCTTGACGTATATCTCCGTTACGGTCAGTTTTTTATGATGGTCAATGAGCTGTACGATATTGAGCCTCAGCTTGTGGTTCAACGCGCGGAGAATCATCGAAGACTTCTTGAGCTGTATAAAGTCAATGGAAAGTGATTCCTGTTGTTCAGGGGCATTAGTCGTGGCGAGGGATAATGAGACACTCATGTTTTTTACATTATTTAGGAATTAGTTATTGTGTATAGCTTTTGCCGTGCTATAAAAGGCTTTCAGATAGTTGGGTTCACTGTATGCAATGTCCGAAAAATCCTTTTTGCAAAACTTTTCTTGAGCTATCCTATTGATATCGCTTAATTCGTACACACGTTCCGAAACCGCGATATGGTCTCTGGACAAAATACGGGAAGCTTTCGAAGCTCCCGAACCAAGTAGGATGAGTTTTTTCTCTTCGGAGAATGGAAGAAAGGAATCGGGTGTTATTGTCAATGCTTGTTGTGCTAGTACGATTTCTCCCTGACTGTTGTAAATACAGGTGAATACATCATCTCTTCTAGCATCTATCATAGGTGCATAATAATGGTCTTGGGCGTTGTTGGCACGGATATCGGCCAACGCCATCGTTTCCAATGTGTTGATAAGGATAAGCGGTTTGTCCAGCGCATAGCATAGTCCCTTGGCGGTAGCCAAGCCGACACGCAAACCAGTATAGCTTCCCGGCCCGGCGACAACGGCAACGGCGTCCAGGTCTTCCAGTCGCGTTTGCGTTTCCTTTTCCAGATTGTCAATGGCTGTCTGTACAAATGCTGCATGGTCTTTCTGGTTCGCGTTTTGGGAAATGCCCAATTGCGAATCGCCTTGGAAAAATCCAACGCCGCCTTGCTCTAATGCTGTATCAATAATTAATAAAAATGCCATTTGTTAAAAAACGATGATTGTTCCCGCAAAGGAAATGATTGACACTAAAAGTAACAATTATTTATAATATATAAAAGAAAATTACAAATTTGTTGAATTTGGTTAAATTTAAAAGGCGTAATTTCCCGCTTAGTATATAAAAAATCATCATATTATGACAATTGAAATCATCAATACAAAAAATGCTCCCGCTGCAATCGGTCCGTATCATCAGGCAACGAAAGCGGGTGGCTTTTTGTATGTCAGTGGACAGATTCCGCTAAATCCCGAAACGATGGAATTGGTCAACACTTCTATTGAAGAAGAGACGCATCAAGTATTCAAAAACCTCAAAGCTATATTGGAAGAAGCAGGAGCTTCATTTAGTAATGTCGTGAAAGCTTCTGTATTTTTAAGCGATATGGGACTTTTCGCAACAGTCAACGAAATCTACGCACAATATTTTGTACAAAATGCTCCGGCTCGTGAGTGCGTTGCCGTCAAGACTTTGCCTAAGAACGTGAATGTGGAAATCAGCGTAATTGCCTATTTGGGGTAATTAATTCTATATGGGCAATAAAAAACACGAGCAGCAATGCTCGTGTTTTTTATTATCGTTTTTCAATATTGAAAAACAGTTATCCAATAATTTTCAGTCGTTCCTCCTCTAGGTCGATCTGGTAGAGTTGGCGACGAATAAGGCTTTCGTCAATCGTGTCGTCTTTGTTAAGTTCGGTCAGGTATTGGCGTTGGCTTTCCAGCATTTCAAGGAAAACAGCTTTCGTCTTTTCGTCCATCCATTCTTCATTGGATGCCTTTGTTTTGTCTTCCCAATGCTGCATTAGTCTTTGGAAGCCTGCATGGTTTTGTAGTCCATCGTCGTGTTTCTCTTTGAGGAATTTGTAGATATGTTCTTTAAGGCCATTTTTGATTTTTCTGGTAGTGATATCATGGGGTTCGTCCCTCAAATCTTCAAAGACTTTGGAACGTTTTATGAAAATAGGCAGCGTGAGACCCTGCACTAATAACGTGAGTAAAATCACAACAAACGTTATAAACAAAATGAGGTTTCTGTGAGGAAAAGGAAGTCCGTTGTCCATATATACCGGAATAGACAACGCCGCCGCTAACGATACAACGCCACGCATGCCCGTCCAGCCCAATACAAGGGGCATCATCAGCGTCCTCGCTCGGGTCCTGGCTCGCGGTCTCACACTCGGTCTGAATATGATAGTGGCAATCATGGCACAATAAGCGCTGACGATACGTGCACCGATTAAGACCGCCGTTACCAATACACCATATCCGATAGCGGTACGCAAAGGGATGCCATTGGCGCGCAGGCCTGCAACGATTTCCGGAAGTCCCAACCCAATAATGAAAAACACGATTCCGTTCAATATAAAAACAAAACTCTCCCATACACTATAGCCTCTCACGCGGCTCGTGCTGTTTAGAAAAGTCATTCGCCTATTGGACATATATAGTCCGCCGCACACGACAGCCAATACGCCCGAGCTATGCACCTGTTCTGCTGCCCAATACAAAAAATAAGGAGCGAGAAGCGTCAGGACAATATCGGAAGGCGCATCAGTAGGCAACAGTTTGTGCAGTTGTACAAAAATCCAGCCCAGCAACAATCCGATACCTGCACCGCCAACAATCATCCAAACAAAACTCAGTGCTGCCTCATGCCAGACGAACTGCCCCGTTCCAACTGCCACAAACGCGAATCGGAAAATAAGAAGAGAAGACGCGTCATTGAGCAGACTTTCCCCTTCCAATATGGCAGAAGTAGCTTTTGGGATTTTTACAAATTTGGTAATGGCGCCCGTACTTACGGCATCCGGAGGCGACACGATACCTCCCAACAAAAATCCCAGTGCAATGGAAAATCCGGGAATGAAATGGTTGACTGTTACGGCAACGCTCAGCGCGGTAAAAAACACGACCAGAAAAGCAAAGCTGCCAATGATGCGCCACCATTTTTTCATTTCCTTGAAAGAAATACTCCATGCCGCTTCGCACAGAAGCGGAGGCAGAAATATGAAAAAAATAAGGTCGGGATTGATTTTGACGGGTGGGAGTCTCGGTACGAAACTAATCAAAAGCCCTGCGACTACTAGCAAAATAGGATACGCAATTCTGAGTTTGGAAGCAAGCATCTCGAGTAACACAATGACAAAAACCATCGCAAGCAAGAACGGAAGTAAAGTATGCATCTAAGTGTTGTTGTAGGTAATATTGTAAGTCGGAAAAAATTATAGTCAATCTAAAATTACAGATTTTGTAGTGACCATACAACGCCCGTTTCGTCTTTTTTATTGCTGCCGATAATTGCATCCGCATTTTTATCAAACCAATACAAGTCAATGCTGTGGGATTGTTTTTGTAAATCTAGTAACGAGTCTTGGAAACTATAGTGTTGTCCAATACAGAAAATGACACTGCAATTGGAATTCATATTGGACAACCGCATTTTCGGAAATTGATGTTTTATTTTTTCTTCCAAAAATGTTTTCGTGTCTGGGTCGCCCAATAGGAAAAAATCTTTAGTAGAGATATCATTTTCCCCTTTTCTGTTTTTCCTTTTTCCTTTCAGTTTAAAAGCGAACGCGCGCATTTTCGTTCCTAATTGGATAGAGGTTGACATCAGGAAAGCCCCAATTTTCGTATGGTATTTTTGGACGAAAACCTGCATTGCTTCGTTGAAAATCTTGTTGTAGTGGAGCGTGTTTTGTTTACTGCTTTCTCCTTTAAAATGTATAATCCTGACCGTACCGAGGAAATAGTTTTTAAAGCCCGTATTGTGTTGCAATCGGTAGCTCAGGTCGATATCCTCGCCATACATGAAAAATGCCTCGTCAAAACCACCGACTTTTTCCAGTAAAGATCGACGTGCCGTCAAGAACGCGCCTGCCAATATGGGAACTTCATGTACTTCGTTTTTGTCCAGATATCCCAGCGCATATTTACCAAAGATTTTGGATTTGGGAAACAGCTTTTCCAGTCCGGAAAACTTGTAAAAAGAAACGAGCGGAGTCGGTATGGAGCGTTTGCTTTCCGGTAAAAAAATACCTTTCCCGTCCATCATCTGCACCCCGATAGCACCGCAGTCTTTTTTCTCTTGAAAGAATGCGATACAATCATGCAATGTATTTTCGGGAATAATCGTGTCAGGATTGAGAAAAAGGACGTATTCGCCATCGGCAAGTTGCAAGCCTTGATTGTTAGCTTTTCCGAAACCTTGGTTGTTTTCGTTCTTTATTAAATGTACTTTTGGAAATTGTTCCGCAATCCATTCATGGTCGTCGTCAGTCGATGCGTTGTCCACCACTATGACCTGAACTTGCAGCCCAATGGATGCTTTTCTTACGGAGAGCAAACAGTATTCTAGGAAATGACGTACATTGTAGTTGACGATAATGATGGAAAGGTCACAGGCCATGGTCACCGAGATATTGGGCAAGATAGTCGATAAAAAGTAAAATTTGGTCTTTTCTTTGATAGACAATGCAAAAACTGCATTACTTTTGATAGGGTTAGTATATTTAGAAAAAACGAGGCTTTTGCATTAAACGTATTTTAAATATTAAAGTCTTGATTTAGCATTGCTTTGGATATTTGTTCTATTTTTGGCGTTTAAATAATCCGTCATTGTGTAGATTCCTTTTTTAGATTGGATTTAATTATTATAAATGAATTACCCCCTTACGTACATACATCCAGATGCCAAGATTGCGGAGAATGTGGTTATCGACCCGTTCACCAGTATTCAGGGAAATGTGGAAATAGGAGAAGGTACCTTGATCGGAAGTAATGTAACCATTATGGACGGGGCTCGTATTGGCAAAAACTGCAAAATATTCCCGGGCGCGGTGATTTCCGCAGTTCCGCAGGATTTGAAATATGCCGGAGAAGACACGACTGTTGAGATTGGCGACAACACGACACTGCGTGAATGTGTTACGGTCAACAAGGGAACGACGGACAAATGGAAAACTGTAGTCGGGTCTAACTGTCTGATTATGGCTTATGCGCATGTCGCACACGACTGTATCATCGGCAACCACTGTATCATCAGTAATAGCACACAGTTGGGCGGTCATATCACGATTGACGATTGGGCAATCATCGGAGGTAGTTGCGCATTCCAACAGTTTACGCACGTCGGTGCACATTCCTATACAGGTGGTGGAAGTCTGGTCAACAAAGACATTCCTCCTTTTGTAAAAGCGGTTCGCCATCCAATAAGCTACGGCGGTGTCAATGTAGTTGGTCTGAAACGAAGAGGCTACACGATGGACCAAATCAACCGTATCATGGAATTGTACCGTTGGGTCTACAACAAAGGGCTCAATACGACACAGGCAATCACGGCGATAGATTCCGAATTTGAACCAAGTGAGGAAAAAAGTATTGTATTGGAATTTATTAAAAATAGCAAACTGGGAATCATCAAAGGCGCAACAATGTTGCTCTTGGGCGAACCTGTCGAGGCTGAATAACCCTAAAACTTTATCTAACATTATATTGGAAGCCGTCCGAATGGACGGCTTTTTTATTGGGCGAAAATTTGATATAGGCAACAAATGTTTTTGATTTTCTACTTTTTACTTTTTACTTTGTTGGATGGAAATCAATCTGAAAGAAGCCGGCAAGCGATTCAACAAAGAATGGATATTCAGAGGGTTGGACTTTCATTTTGAATCCGGAAACGCATATGCTGTCGTTGGGAACAACGGAAGCGGCAAAAGTACGCTGTTGCAGTGCATTGCCGGGGCGACCAACCTCAGCCAGGGAAAGTGCACCTGGACGGAAAATGATTTTTCGGAAGAAACCAATACAGGAGAACACATTTACCGATATTTCTCGTTTGCAGCGCCTTATATGGACGTAATTGAGGAAATGACTGCGATGGAATTCCTACGCTTTCACCATTCGTTCAAACCATTGCTGTCGGGTATTTCGCACATGGATTTGCTGAAAGAAGTACAGTTGGAATCTGCTGCGGACAAGCAAATACGTTATTACAGCAGCGGAATGAAGCAGCGCATCAAGCTGGCAATGGCGATTTTCTCCGAGACGCCTGTTTTGCTATTGGATGAACCCTGCGCCAATTTTGACCAAGCTGGTTTTGACCTTTACAAACAATTGATTGCCCAATATGCCAATAACCGCCTAACTATCGTATGCAGTAACGACCCTGCGGAATATGCTTTTTTTTGTAAGGATACTATTGACATTCGCGCGTATAAGCCTGCAAACAAAAAAGCGTCCTTTTAGGTAAAAGACGCTTTTTCGCTATTTATTTAAAAACAAGTATTTGGACGGATTAATTACAACGAACCATTGTTGTCTGAGGGTTTGTTGTCTGTTTTTTCTGCCAGCGTGTTCGAGTTAGGCAGGTTTACATTGCTGTTGATGATTTTGGAAGAAGCCAGATATTGCGGATTTTCTGTTGCAATATAAAGGCAAGTTCCACCTTGTATGTAATCGATGATAGCATAATGCTCACCATAAGGTACAGCGGGACAGCCGAAACTGCGACCCATCATCGTGCCTTCGTCAGCTCTTTCCGAGTTGACATATCGGCTTCCGTGCATGACAATGCTTCTTTCGTACACATTGCTATTGATACCAGGCTCTACTCCGTTGAGATGCAGGCTTTTTCCCGCACGACCGCTATAGATACTTCCCGTCACCAGAAAACCGCAAGAACTTTTGTTGGAATTGGTTACATTGGAAAAACTTGTAGCGTACTCGCCACCAGAATTGCGTCCGTGCGAAACGTAAGTATTGTATATAACCTGACCTTTGTTAAGGTCGATTACGTAAAGGCGTTTGTTGTGACTGCTTTGGCTGTAATCGCATATCGTCAATATACCAGCTTTGTCAAGCATACCACGGCTATTGAGATAATTGTAACCTTTGTACGCATTTTGGAAAATGTCCTGTTTCAATCCAAATGCTTGCAAATGCAATCTGCTATAAATAGAATCTGCTGCTCTGTCTGAGGTAGAACTTCCTGGTTTCTGAGGCAATAGGGATTTGAAATCCTTGTCTCCCGGAAGGTCTTTTGCATCGATCTTTTGAAATCCAACTAAGCTGGCACAAAGAACTGCGAAACTGATAAGATACTTTTTTTTCACCTACTAATAATTTATTTAATTAAATATTTAGGGGTGCCGTCATTCAAAAAGTAGCGCTGTAAAAACGAAATAGAACGTAACGAAATAGAAAAATTAAATCTTTAATTCAAAGACGACATTTCAAAGCTAACCAAAAAATGTGGATAAAAAGTGATTAACGGATGATTATAACTCACAGTGTGAACAACATTAACATAAAATTTGGAAAATCGACCTAACGTTTTGATTCCTATTTAACAATAGTCAATTCTTTAAATAAATATCAAGAAAGCCGGTATTTCTCCCTTAATTCAGCACAAATCCGTGTGATGGATTGCTGTATTTGCTGAAAATGAAAGCTCGGAATTGCGTTCAATATTTTGGTGTTATCGTATTGGATGTCTGACTGGGCGATTTTTGCAGAATTTCTGGTCAGCATGGACGGTTTGCCCGTCAGTTTTCCTTTGAGATAGGAAAGTCGCCAGACGATTCCTGCCATTAACGGTGTCACTTTTTTGCTCGGTTTGGGTACGGAAAAACCTTTTGCAATCAGGTCAAAAAGGTTTTTGTAACTGATGTTGGAGCCGTTTAATATAAAACGTTGTCCTTTCAGGTTCTGTCCTGGATTTTCCATGAAATGAACCATCACCGTTACCACGTCCAATACATCGACAAATCCATGAATGCCGTCCGTGTAATATGGAAAACCATTGTAGATTTTCTTGAATAACTCAGTAGACCCTTTGCCCCAATCCCCATTACCCACTATAATGGACGGATTGACAATATAAACGTCCAAACCTTCGAGTTCGCCACGTCGCACTTCCATCTCCGCCGCGTGTTTGGTTTTGGAATAGTCGTTGTGCCCTTCTTCGGGATTCCATTTCGCTTCTTCTGTGATTCTTTCACCTTCTCCGCCACCAATAGCAGCGACCGAACTGACATAAATAAACTGTTGGATGCCAGCGTTCAAGGAAGCGTTAACGATATTGGCAGTGCCTTCTACGTTGTTTTTGTAAAGGCTATTAGCATTAGATGGGTCAAAGGAAACCTGCGCCGCACAGTGGAAAACAACTTCCATGTTTTGCAACGCCTCTTCCAAAGCTATCACGTCCAGCAAGTCAGCTTGCACCCAATCCACGCCGGCGATTTCCGGATGTGCCGTGCGGTACGTTGCTTTTACGGAATAGCCTTTCTGGGTCAGCATTTTAACTAAATGTGAACCAACCATTCCCGTTGCGCCGGTTACCAATATCTTTTTGTCCTGAACAATCATCCGAAATATTTGTGTGCAAACTTACTTTCTTTTCCACAAGAGTTTCTTGCCTATATGGAGAAATCCACAAGTTCGCTGAATAAATGACCGTAACATTTTGTTATTCTTTGCATATTAGTAACTTGTGGATGCTAGTTAATCTTTATTTTTACAATATGGATAGTCAGTTGTCTCTTTTCGGATTTGAGGAACCAGCCGCACCGCGACCGTCAAAAACGACCAGCAAAAAAAAAGCAGGTCAAGTTGATGGCGATGAGGTTGTGAGCAATGAAGCGTCCAAACTGGAGGACTTGTTTGCCAATACTTCGAGAGACGAAAACGAATTGGTCTCCACTATAGAAACGCCCATATTTCCAGAAGAAGAATTAGACGAAGCAGATGTTCTCAATCAGGAAAATGCAACAGAGGAAGCGCTTCTGCAAACAAATGATGCCGAATATCCCAGCGAGGAAGAATATGCGGAAATAAGCGAAGCGTTGACGGATATTTCACATACGCAAACAGAAGCACCATCCAATATAAACGAATCCTCATCGCAATCAGAGTTCAAAGAAAATGTACCTGCTGATCCGATTGTAGAAGGTTTGGATGAGGTTATCGTTCCTAATCAGGAAGTGCAAATCATTGATGAGCAATTGGATGAAGATGTACACGAATATCCAATAGATGAGGAACTACAAACCGACTCAAATGTAGATCCAATAAGCATTTCGGAAGAAATACTGTCCAATACGAATACTATAGATAAAGTATCAACCGAACCAGAAATAAAGGAAACAAAACAAGATTTCACCAATACGATAGCGCAAGAAGAAACACAAAAAACTATCGAGCCGTCCGAAAATGAGGAAGAAAAGACAAAGGAAAAAGAGCCTTTTCCTCTTGCCAATAATTTCGGAAAGAAAGGTAGGAAATCATTCAAGGAGATTGATGCTGAAGTGGACTTAATCAATGTACCGTCTGATGAGGTTTTGTTTTCCAAACAATATTATCCGATTAGCCAGGTTGCCAAATGGTTTCGCGTCAACAACTCTCTTTTGCGTTTTTGGGAAAATGAGTTTGATATACTCAAACCCAGAAAAAATCGAAAAGGTGACCGACTATTCAGACCGGAAGATGTCAAAAACCTGCAAATAATATATTATCTGCTGCGCCAAAAAAAATATACAATCGCCGGTGCCAGAAAGTATATCAAAAACAATCGGAAAGCTGTCGATACCAATATGAAAATCGTACAGACGCTCAACGATTTCAAAAAGTTTTTGTTAGAGTTGAAGGCCAATTCCGAAAAATAATTTTACCAAAAAAAGTAGTCATGAAGAGCATAGCATTCCTGTCGGGGCTTCTTTGTTTTTGTGTCCATATTGCCCAGGCGCAACTTTCGCCATTTAAAGACGAGGCTACTCAACTCTATGGTTACAAAAGTCCCTCCGGCGCAATTAGGATTACGCCGCAATATAGCATGGCCAACGCATTTCACAGCGGTATGGCCGCTGTCAACAAAGGTGCAATAGTCACGAACGTGACCGCCAATGGTGGCAAATGGGGTTATATTGATAGTACCGGAAGCCTTGTGATACCAATGGTTTACGACTATGCGCAAGATTTTAAAGGAGATTCCGCAAAAGTGGTAAAAGGTCGAAAAAAATATCTGATAGACAAAAAAGGAAACATCATCGACCAAATTAAAAGGTACACTATTTACCGTTCTGCTAATCCCATCGACTGGGACAAAAAACAATAAAATTTCACCTGACTGCTTTTTCTCAAAAAATATTTCTTTTACTGTAACTTTTCTTTTTCGCCGTTCGTTATACATCCAAACAGCTTTAAAACCAGTTCATGACGGAGAAGGATTACAACGACTGTGTGCGTCAATATGCCGATAATGTTTTTCGCTTTATCGTGAAAAACCTGCGGCAAGAAGACAACGCACGCGACATTGTCCAGTCTTCTTTCGAAAAGCTCTGGATTAATCGTGCGCAGGTGGAATCCGAAAAGAGCAAATCTTATTTGTTCACTATTGCGTACCGTTTGATGATTGATTTTTTGCGAAAGAACAACAAGATGAGTCTTGTGCAGGATTTCGAGCAGGACAAGCGTACGACTTACCAACCGGACAAGCAACTTAAGAAAGTATTGGACGACGCTCTGCAAAGACTCAGCGAGATACAGAGAAGTCTGGTATTGTTGAAAGACTATGAAGGATATAGTTATGAAGAGATTGGCAGAATTACCAATCTCAGTGACAGCCAGGTGAAAGTATATCTGCATAGAGCACGGTTAGCGATGCGCGAATATCTAGTGGGAGTACATTATGTGTTGTAAAAAAGGAGGGAATGATGATTAATCTACAGAATTACGAAGAATGGTTTTTACTATATACGGACAATGAGTTGACACCTGTTCAAAAGAAAATGGTGGAAGCTTTTGTAGTGCAACATCCAGCGTTGCAGGATGAATTTGATTTATTGAAAAATACGGTTTTGGATGACGGAATTATAAAAGAAAATGATTGGGAATTTTTGTTGCAAAAAGAAGCGTCTGCCGATTGGAAAGAAAAAGCATTGTTGGATTTGGATGGCGAATTGGACGAAAAACAACAGCAAGAATGGAAAAATATTTTACAGGAAAATAACGATGCGCAGGCTTTTCATAGTTCTTTACTATTGACAAAACTTCCAATTGAAACTATTGAATACCCAGACAAAGAACGTCTTTTACGAAAAGAACGAAAACCCGTCATCATTCCGATATGGTTGCGTTATGTTTCCGTCGCAGCAGTATTGACGGGGATTGCCTGGTTTGCTTGGAATAGTTCTATTTCCAATAAAATTGATATTAATCCTACCACGGCTTTCGTTGCTCCTCCGCACTCGACTATATTGGACACTTCCAAACCAATTGTCCAAACACAAAAACAAAATGATTTTTCCGTTCATAAATCTGGGAAAGCTATATTGGATAAAGAAGACAGGAAAGAAAATAACGTGGTTTATTCAGATAAACTAGAAAGCAAAAAAGAAGAAATATTGGACGAAAATATGGTGCAAACGTCCAATACAAATAAAGAAATAATAGTAAAAAAGGACATTGCACGTATTGAAAATCTTACGGTAAAACCAACGGTTATCCCAGTGGTAGCCGGTACTATAGACCCGAAAACAACAGCGGTCAACATAGGTTTTGCCAATGTTGAGGCATCCAAAGTAAACGCTCTGCGTTCGGGAAAGAGAATGGTAGCATTGGAAGATTCGGGCAATGACTCCAAAATGTTTATCGCCAATACAGAAATAAATACGCAAAAACTTTTCGGTTGGCTAAAAAAGAATAAGTTTGGCAAATCGAAAGAGAATACCAAAAAGCTTGAGATTGCCAATTTTGAAATAACAGTAAAAACTAATCAGTTATAAATTGCACAGCATTATGTCCCAGAAGATGAAAATTATTGCCATCGTTTGCTTTACGATGATTATAGCTAATGCTAGTAAGGTTTTTGGACAAGTCGACACTGTCAATATACCCAAATCCGATACGACGAAAAGAGTATTCTCTGCTACCGTTACGATTACGGAGGTTATGGACTCTGCATTCCAGATGCATTACGATACGCTTATAGTCGAGAATGATCATCCTGTGGATTGGAACCATAAAAAGTTTCAAACCAATTGGTTGATTTTTGACTTGGGTTTTGCAAATTTTAATGACAAAACTCCGTATGGAACTGCTGCTGCTAACGAATATTTACAAGGAGGCTCTGGTGGAAATTTTACAAAATCAGACATGCGTCTGCGCACAGTGAAATCTTCCAATGTCAATATTTGGTTGTTCATGCAGAAATATAGTCTGTACAAAGACAAGCTGAATCTAAAGTATGGTTTGGGATTGGAAATGTTCAACTTTCGCTACCAAAACGATATAACCTATCACAAAAGTCCGGACTATATCTATCGCGATACGATATCTTTTGAGAAGGACAAACTATACACTAGCTACGCGTCCATTCCGTTGATGCTGAACTATGACCCAACACCCGGACGTAAATGGGGATTCAGTTTTAGCACGGGCATATTGGCGGGCTATCGTATCGGCGGACATACCAAACAAAAGAGTAAGGAATTTGGAAAAGTCAAGCAAGGTGGTTCTTTTGACTTAAATGACTGGCGTTTTGCCTATACTGCTGAACTGGGTTTGGGCCCGATTCGGATTTACGGTTCTTATAGTATCAAGCCTTTGCAAAACAATGTGATGGACCAGCATCCTTATGCTATCGGATTGCGTTTCAGCAATTGGTAGTTTTCAATGAAATACAAACGGTAATTCCTGCGCATCAATCTGGATAAATTAATAGTTTCCATCTGAACAAATAATACCTTAATTTGTTGATTCTAAATAAATATATTTTCAATCAACAATAAGGAATTATGTCCAAAAAAGTAGCTGACCAATTGGTCGAAACACTAGTGGATGCAGGCATCAAGCGCATCTATGCTGTCACCGGAGATAGTCTCAACGAGGTCAATGACGCTGTTCGTAGAAATGGACAAGTTAAGTGGGTGCACGTAAGGCACGAAGAAGCGGGTGCTTATGCCGCAGCCGCCGAGGCGGAATTGAACGGTATTGCTTGCTGTGCTGGAAGTAGCGGTCCTGGGCATGTGCACCTAATTAACGGATTGTATGATGCCAATAGAGCAAATGCACCTGTATTGGCGATTGCTTCGACTTGTGCAACTGACCAGTTCGGTACGGAATATTTTCAGGAAACGCATACCGGCAAACTGTTTGAAGATTGTAGCGTTTACAATGAGATTGCTACGACTACCAAACAATTTCCACGTATGCTACAAGCAGCACTGCAACACGCATACTATAAAAAAGGTGTTGCTGTATTGGGTCTTCCAGGAGATATTGCAGAAAGCGAAGCTGTGGAAAGTGAAACGGCAGTCAACCTGATACAAACTGAAAGTATCTTCCGTCCATCGGACAATGAATTGAAAAAACTGGCATATCTGCTCAATGAACATTCCAAGATAACCATCTATTGCGGGATTGGGTGTAAAGGTGCGCATGATGAGGTCATACAGTTGGCTGCGTTACTTAAAGCGCCAATAGCATATTCTTTCCGTGGAAAGTTTGCTATCGACTATGACAACCCATGGGAAATAGGCATGACGGGGCTTTTGGGCATTCCGTCGGCTTATCACGCCATGCACAAGTCGGAAGTCATCCTTCTATTGGGTACGGATTTTCCTTACCAACATTTCATGCCGACGGATTGCAAGATTGCACAGGTCGATATACGTCCCGAACGTATCGGAAGACGTGCAAAAGTGGAACTAGGACTTGCAGGAAATGTAAAAGATGCTATTGAATCATTGCTTCCTTTAATAAAAAATAAAGAAGACAATTCCTTCTTGCAGGAACAAGTTGAGAACTATAAAAAAGTAATCAACAATCTCAATATCTATGTTCGTGACAGAGGTTCGGAAAATGCCATAGCACCGGAATTTGTTGCGGATACAATTGACAGAATTGCCAATGACGATGCCATATTCACACTGGATACAGGAATGTGTTGTGTATGGGGAGCGCGGTATCTGCATGGAACAGGTAAAAGAGAACTGCTCGGTTCTTTCAGTCACGGCTCCATGGCCAATGCGATGCCGATGGCGATAGGTGCGGCATTTGCAAGACCGCATCAGCAGGTCGTTGCTTTTTGCGGAGATGGAGGTCTGTCCATGTTGTTGGGCGACCTGATGACTATTTCCCAATATAAACTCCCAATAAAATTGATTGTTTTTGACAATCGTTCTTTGGGAATGGTAAAAGCCGAGATGCAGGTTGCTGGTTTGCCTGATTGGCAAACGGATATGGACAATCCTGATTTTGCAAAAGTGGCGGAAGCCATGGGCATCAAGGGTTTCACTATCAAGAATCCCGATGCCGTGGAGTCAACCTTGCAGGACGCTTTTGCTGTAGAAGGTCCGGTTTTGGTACATATTTTCACTAATCCAAATGCATTGGCAATGCCTCCAAAAATCGAACTCGCTCAAATGGCGGGATATGCGCAAAGCATGACCAAGCTAATGATGAGTGGCAAGATTGAGGAGGTTATGGATATTGTAAAAAGTAATTTCAAACATATCAAGGAAATATTGTAATTCGGATTAATCATATTGAACTAAAGAAGGCGCAAAAGAGCCTTCTTTAGTTTTTACGTAAACGATTGCATAGCCTAATTCGAGCGCAGTTGAGTATATTAGCCAATACAATAACAAACTTATTCCATGTTCAAGAAGATTTTTTTAAGCATAGCTCTTTGTTTGCTAACCTTTTTTGGCTTTTCTCAACAAAAGGCCAAACATACTTTTGAAATAAAAAACGGTTCGTTTGTCTACGACGGCAAACCGATAATGCTACACTCAGGCGAAATGCACTTTGCGCGTGTTCCGCATCAATATTGGCGTCACCGTCTCAAGATGATAAAAGCGATGGGACTCAATGCCGTAACGACTTATATCTTCTGGAACTGGCACGAGACTGCACCCGGTGTGTGGGATTTCAAAGGGGATAAGGACTTAAGACAATTTGTAAAAGAAGCAGGCGAGGAAGGGTTATTGGTTTTGTTGCGTCCCGGTCCTTATGCTTGTGGCGAATGGGAATTTGGCGGTTATCCTTGGTGGTTGCCTAAAGCAGATGGTATGGTGATACGCACGGACAACCAACCTTTTTTGGATAGTTGCAAGACTTATATTGGAAAGGTAATGGAACAGGTGAGCGACTTGCAGATTACGCATGGAGGTCCTATTATAATGGTACAGGCAGAAAACGAATTCGGCTCTTATGTAGCCCAAAGAAAAGATATACCGTTGGAAACGCATCGACGTTACAATGCCAAAATCAAACAGCTATTGGTAGAGTCTGGAGTGGATGTTCCCTTTTATACGGCGGATGGTAGTTGGTTATTCAAGGAAGGTTCTATCCCGGGCGTGCTTCCCGGAGCTGACGGCGAGGACAATACAGCCAAACTGAAAGAGTTGGTCAATCAATACCATGATGGTAAAGGTCCTTATTTCGTTGCGGAATATTATCCCGGTTGGCTGGACCATTGGGCAGAACCATTTCCAAAAGTTTCGGCACAATCCGTAGCTAAACAATTACGCAAATATGTTCAGGATTCCGTTTCGTTCAATATGTATATGGTACACGGCGGTACTAATTTTGGATTTACCTCGGGTGCCAATTACGACAAGTCACATGATATTCAGCCTGACATGACTTCGTATGACTATGATGCGCCCATATCCGAAGCGGGCTGGGCAACTTCCAAATACGATTCTATCCGAAATCTTTTGCAGTCTTATTCTTCTGTGAAGTTTCCGACGGCTCCAGCAGCATTACCGGTTATAAAAGTTCCAGATATTGCTTTCACGAAGACCGTCAATTTGTTTGACTATATGCAAAAGATAGAACCTGTCGCTAGCGATACGCCGATGTCTTTTGAGGATTTGAATCAAGGACATGGTTATGTTTTGTATTGTCGCAGATTTACACAGCCTATCAGCGGCAAATTGTCAATACCGGGATTGAGGGATTTTGCAGTCGTTTATATTAACGGTAAAAAAGTAGGCGAACTGAACCGATACTATAAAAAATACGATATGGATATTGACGTTCCGTTCAATTCAACTTTGCAGATATTGGTTGAGAATATGGGACGTATCAACTATGGTGCGAACATCATCTACAATACAAAAGGAATTATCCAGCCTGTTACAATTGACGGCAATGCGATTACGGGCAATTGGGAAATGACTAAACTGCCTATGGACAAAGTTCCTGTTGTGGACAAACTTAGCAATACAAAGGAAGCGGATGTTCCGGTTGTATATAAAGGAACTTTTACTTTGGACAAAACTGGCGATACATTTTTAGATATGCGCGGTTGGGGTAAAGGAATTGTATTTGTAAATGGTATCAATATCGGACGTTATTGGAGCACAGTGGGGCCACAGTTAACATTGTATCTGCCGGGATGTTGGTTAAAAAAAGGAAAAAACGAAGTTGTGATTTTCGAACAACTCAATACAAATCCTCAAACAAAACTCAGTTTCACCACAACTCCTATATTGGATCAGTTAATACGCAAATAAGGATTTAAATATTTGGTAATATTATATCAAAATAGACACCCAATTGGGTGTCTATTTTAATTTTGCTCCATTCATCAATGTAAATGAGCAAGTACAACTATATTGTGGTAGTCCTGATGATTTGGACGTTTCCAGCATTGGGACAGCGAGCAACCCTAAACGAAATGAACAGTCTTTTGGAAAAGAAAGATTTTTTTGCGTTGAAGGACAATCTCATAGTTGCCAATACAGGGTTGTCAAGTATGGACAGTTTATATTTTCAGTCTTTCGTGCAGAATGCCTTTGGCAATAACATTCAATCCATAGAAGCTATAAAAAAGCTGAACTTGGAATATCCGACGCAAGTTGACGACAACGCATGGCGTAGTTTGCTCAACACATTGGCGGACGACTATACAAAAATATTCGACTATAAATCTGCAGCAGCTTGTTACGCTATCCTGTTGAGAAAATATAGTCCTGTGTTAAGTCGAGAGGATATCGATAGTTATAGTAATAGTTATCGGCTATATAAATCCTTAGAAGATATTGCACCACAAACCGTTTCGTTTGGCGAAAATCAAATAGTGCAGATGCGTCAAGACCAGGAAGAACTGTGGAACGTACCAATAGTTGTGAACCAAAAAGACATCTCTCATTTTATATTTGATTCTGGTGCGGGGATTTCAACTATAAGTAGTTCGGCTGCGCAACAACTAGGTTTGCAGATTATTCCGTCCAATATACAAGTCAACTCTGCCAATGACCGTCAAATATTGGCACAATTGGGTATCGCAAATCAGATAAAGATTGGTGGTGCAATTTTTCAGAATGTAGTTTTTCTGGTAATGGACGATGCGATGCTACAGTTTCCCTCCGAAAACTATAAGATTGAAGGGATTATTGGTTTTCCGGTAATCCATGCGATGCGCAATATAACTATAACTCGCAATGGTCAATTGCTTGTCAATAATCCGCCGATCAACCAATATGCAAAATCCAATTTTTACTATCAAGGTAATGCCATTCGTATGTTAGGCGTTACAGGAAAAGATACGCTACTCTTCCATCTGGATACGGGAGCCAAACAATCCGAACTCAACAAGGAATATTACGATGCCAACAAATCACTTATCCGCTCAGTTTCGGAGAAAAGAAAATACCAACTCGGAGGTGCCGGTGGCGTTACTTCATACAAAACCTTCCAATATCCAAATTTCACTCTGCAAATAGGTTCGGGTAAAAACACATTGCCTTACATTCCTGTTTATCCCGATAAAGTTTCGCCTTATGGCAATGCAGTCGGGCAGGATTATATTCGATTGTTTGACAAGATGCAGATTGATTTTGACCATTGCTATATCAATTTTCAATAAAAAAAGCATCGATTGCTATAATCGATGCTTTCTGTTTGTCAGTGCGGAAGAGGAGATTCGAACTCCCAAGCCCTTGCAGGCACTACCACCTCAAAGTAGCGCGTCTACCAGTTTCGCCACCTCCGCAACGGGCTGCAAAAATAGTATTTCAACTGAATATTAAAAATTCTTTTACAAGATACATTTAGCGTAACAATTGCCATTCCCCAAAAAAATAGTAGTTTGCCATACGATGAATGGAAAGAAAATATTGATTGTAGAGGACGAGGTCAACGTAGCTTCGTTGGTGTCGCGCTTATTGAAAGAAGAAGATGCAATCGTCGATATAGCCTATGATGGTAAGAGCGGTTACGATATGCTGCAATCTAACCAATATGACCTAGTGTTACTGGATCGCAAACTTCCTCTGATGAGTGGACTGGAAGTATGCCGTAAACTAAGAGCAGAAAAAAATCCAATCAAAATATTGATGTTGACCGCCATGGTCACTCCGGATGATATAGTCAACGGTCTCGATACTGGTGCTGATGATTATCTTACCAAACCCTTTAATATAAAGGAGTTGCAGGCGCGTATCCGTTCTTTGTTAAGAAGACCTAGCGGAAGAGAGGATGCGCCGCAATCAACTATACAAGTGGCTGATTTGATATTGGACAAAGATGCCAAAACGGTTACACGAGGCAACAATCCTATTTCACTGACGGTAACAGAATACAAACTATTGGAATTTCTTTTGTTGAATATGGACAAGGTTATTTCGAGGACAGAAATATTGGATAGTGTTTGGGGAATTGATTTTGATTTGGGAACAAATGTAGTAGATGTTTATGTCAACTATTTACGAAAAAAAGTAGACAAAGACTATGAACCCAAATTGATTCAAACCGTTATTGGACGTGGTTATATGTTGAAATCTGAGTATGCGGATACAAAATAAAATTGCACTTTTACTTTTGCTGGCGACGACAACTATATTGGTGTCGCTGGCAGCATTTGTTTATATATTTGTTAGTAAAGATACAAGTGTGAGTTTTGACCAGCGATTGTCTTATCGAGCACATTTGTTACACCGTTCACTGACGGATTCTATAAGTCGCAACAACTTTCAAAAAGATGAAAAACTTCCGCAGGAACGCAACTATATAGTCAAGTTAGGAGAGGATTCCGTCGAGTTCGTTAAAAATAAATGGGCGGAAAGTTTTCGAAAAACGATACTGTCCAATAGCCATGCCTATTGGCAAAACAATGAAGTTTTCTATGTTGGTGAAGTTTATAATGGGGAAAATGAAAACTATATTATAGTTGTGAGTGCTGTGGATGAATACCAAAAAGCGTATCTAAGCAGTTTGGAAAAAGTATTGGTTATTGGACTGGCAATAGCTTTATTATTTCTTTTTGCATTGGCGGTTATTTTTTCCAGAAGTGTTTTTGTTCCGGTTCACAATATAACCGAACAGGTCAAAAAAATGGGAACGGGCAATATGCACGTGCGTCTTCCGAAAGCAAAAGGAAAAGATGAAATGGCTAATCTTACCGGTACTTTCAACGATATGCTGGACCGTATGGAGACGGCCTTCGAAGCGCAAAAAAACTTTGTTAGCCATGCGTCGCACGAGTTCAATACGCCGTTGACGACTATAATCGGTGAAGCTGAATTGGCATTGGATAGAGAACGTTCTGTCGAGCAGTATCAAGATGCACTCAACGTTATATTGGCAGAAGCTGAACGCCTGCGAGACTTGACTTTTAATCTGTTGAGACTTGCAAAAGCACAATATGTTAATCAGGAAGTGCAGATGGCACCTCTACGATTGGACGAATTGCTGTGGGACATCAAGCGAACACAGGAACGTATCTATCCTAAATCGAAAATCGAATTTCCCGGAGACGAACTGCCAACCGAAGAAAACGAGGTTTCTATATTGGGCAACGTTTCTTTGTTGCATCTTGCGATTAGCAATATAGTGGTGAACGGTAGCAAATATTCGCATTACCAGCCCGTCAAGGTTCAGTTGGTTTCCTTGGGGAAATA
Organism: Chitinophagales bacterium; assembly: GCA_015655435.1. Classification (GTDB taxonomy): domain Bacteria; phylum Bacteroidota; class Bacteroidia; order Chitinophagales; family Chitinophagaceae; genus Rhizosphaericola. The sequence continues at coordinate 22,376 of JAATFC010000196.1, forward strand.
TATAGAGATAACGATTCGGGATACAGGTGTCGGCATTCCCGATGAAGAGCTTTCCAAAATATTTGACCCTTATTTTCGCGCATCCAATACGTACAATTTTGCAGGGTTTGGTATCGGATTACCGCTGTCTGCCAATATCATTCGCATGCACAAAGGAGAGATTGCCATCAATTCCGCCGAGGGAAAAGGAACGGAAGTAGTCGTTCGTTTTCCCGCCTTGAAAGCCTAGCTGTTAAGGTTTTACTAAGATGATTTTAATTGCTTTCTAATCCGTTTTTAGGCATTTCCGGCTTAACACTAAGTAATTTTGTGTAAACGCTATCACGAAATTTCTAAAGGCGCGCGAGTATGTTATTAAAAAAGAATATTCCAATAGGCTATCTCCTCAAAACCATTAAGTGGGAAATCCTATTTATATCTATCTATACAATTGTAATCGGTACACTTTTTTATTTATTGGAAGTCAACAAACATCCATTGCCGGAGATTCCTATTGCCGTGCCTATGGTAATGGGGACGGTTATTTCGCTTCTATTAGGTTTCAGGTCTAGTCAGGCTTACGACCGTTGGTGGGAAGCACGTCAAGTATGGGGAGCTATTGTCAACGATTCGAGAAGTACGGTACGCCAACTCATTACGTTTACAACAGGAGTGGAAGACCCGGAATTGAAGGAGTTCATACGCCAATATACGTTTCGTCAGGCGGCTTGGTGTCAGGCATTGGGAAGGTCGTTGCGTGGACGTGACCCGATGAAATACATCCATAGCTTGCTTTCGGTGGAAGATTACGAATATGTCGGACGTTATACTAATATACCAAATGCTTTATTGGAATTGCACGGTCGAGCTATTGGAAAGGCTTATCAGAAAGGTTGGATTAATGCATATCAACAGGGCAACATGGACGAGATTCTTACGAGATTCAGCGACAGCATGGGTAAGTGCGAACGTATCAAAAACACGATTTTCCCTTCGACTTATAGTATCTACATACATTTGGCGTTGAATTTTTTCCTGATGTTGTTGCCGTTTTCGTTGTTCGGTATTTTCAACTTATTCGAAATTCCAATGGTGATATTGATTGCAGCGATGTTCATGTTAATTGAAAAAATGGCCATCTACCTGCAAGATCCATTTGAAAACAAACCAACGGATACGCCGGTTTCAACAATAGCCAACAATATCCAGCGTGATTTGCAGCAGATGATTAACGAAGACGCTTCGTTTGTGCCGCCATATCCACCGATGGAGTTGCCGGATTATCCATACTATAAAGGAAAGCCATACTATCAACTATAAAAGGTTTTTCCTCCGAAATAAAAAATTCATAGAAAAATAAAAGGCCGCTATTCCTAGCGGCTTTTATATTTCTTTTTGTAGAGAGAATTGGGAACTCTATGTTGTTTTGTATTTTCTTTTATTGGACAGGAACTTGTCCATCAATACAAAGAAACAAACTATAATAATTGCAAAACATCCATAGACCCAACCGCTGCCCATATTGATATTCAAGTGCAGGGAGACTGTTGGCATCTTGAACCAATTTATATTGAATGTTTTGTTGCTGACCCAATTAACCTGTGCAATAGCATACACGAGAAAGATAGCGACAATCGCAATAAATCCACCACCGATAAACTTGATGATGTTTTTGTTGACATAACTATTGGCGGGTCGTGCAATCACTTTCTGCTCGATGGATTCCATTACGTTTTTCGTGAAACGTAGCGAAGGCGTTTCAGTTTCCATCAATTGCAACTGCTGCTCTTGGATTTTTATTTCTTGAAAAGCTTCCTGCCATTCTATATTGGAGGCAAGCTGCTCTTCCGCAAATAGTAATTCCAGTGATGTCAAATCCTTATGGAAATAACGCCACAGCAAAAAATCCCGCTCTTCCGCGTCCATCGTCTGTTTCATTTCATTAGGATTTTTCATTATGAATGCTTTATTAAAATTAATGAATATTCTGTTTTAATTCCACAAAATTGCTTTCGATTACTTGTTTTAACTTTTGTCTTGCCCTGAACAAGCGGACTTTTGCCGCGCCAGTTTCAATTGCCAAAACCTGACCTATTTCTTCCAAAGACTGTTCCTGCAAATAGAAAAGCGAAATGATGGCGGCGTCATCTGCTTTTAACAAAGACAAAGCCTCATTAATCATTTGCTTGTCCGACTTGCTTTGCAACGTGTTAAGCGAATTGCCGTTTTCCTGTATTAAAAATTCCTTGTTGTCAATAGGTTGCGTGTCTAGTTGCTTTTTTCGCAGAAAGCTAATCGCGTTTCGCTGTACGATTGTGTAGAGCCAAGTGCTGAACTTGCTTTCCTGTCTGAAATCCGCCAGATAACGATAGGCTTTTACAAAACTGTCCTGTGCGATTTCCTCTGCGTCTTCCCTATTGGCAACCACCCGAAACGCTAATGTGAACACGTATTGCTGGTAACGTTCCACCAATTGTGCATACGCCTGGTGTTTACCTCTCAGCACTTCATTTATAATCAGTATATCGCTTTCTGCAGACATTAATGTTGTATTGGACGCAACATGAACAAGGTTGGTTACCGTTTTTTGAAAAAATAAAATTCTGCTTTTTTTTGTAACCGAACGAATAATGCTTGCGTCATAGGTTGCAGAAACAATTTTTTAAAACAATAAAACACAAATCATGGACAACGGAAATTTTTTCTTCATCTGGGCAATCATTACAAGTGTATCCATACTTGGGACGATTTTCGGGTTGAGGTATTTGAGGAACAGGGAGGATATGTCGTTGATAGAACGCGGAATCAATCCTAGGGCAGAAGAGGGCGTAAAAAAGGCAAGACCGAAACCATTTGGCAGTTTGCGAATAGGGTTACCATTGGTTGGCGCAGGTTTAGGACTATTGATTGCGAGTATCGTGGACTACAACGCGGGTGCGGGACACGACGAAATTGCAGGAATCTATTTCGGATTGATTATCGCCTTGGGTGGTCTTGGTTTTTACCAGTCTTACCGCATTGAGATGAGATGGTGGAAAGAGGATGAATCCACACGTCAAAGATAGAGCGTCCATAAGGTGCATAGTAATTATGTGCCTTATCGGCGTTTAGGGAATCGCTGTATTATTTCTGAAAATATCCTTGTATTTTCGTCTTATGACAATCAAGGAGCGCTATCAGTTTGTAATAGATTATTTTCAGAAAAATATGCCAACCGCCGAGACGGAGCTTATCTATGACAATACATACCAACTGCTTGTCGCTGTCATGCTTTCCGCGCAGTGTACCGATAAAAGGGTCAATCTGACAACTCCTGCGATATTTCATAAATATCCGGATGCGGAATCGCTGAGCCACGCTGATTTTGAATCTTTGTTTCCGCTCATCCGAAGTATTTCCTATCCCAATAGCAAGACCAAACACCTTATTGATGCTGCCAAAATGATTGTTCATGACTTTCAGGGAGAAATCCCAATGGATGTGGACGAACTCGTAAAGCTTCCGGGCGTGGGTCGCAAAACTGCCAATGTCATTACTTCTGTTGTAGACCATCAGCCCAATATGGCTGTGGACACACACGTATTCCGCGTGTCAGCGCGTATCGGACTGACGCGCAATGCCAAAACTCCATTGGCTACTGAAAAGCAACTCATCCGATATTTTCCAAAAGACCTAATCCATCTTGCACATCACTGGCTGATACTGCACGGTCGCTATGTATGTATTGCCCGCAAACCCAAGTGCGAAGAATGTGGATTGCAACCTGTCTGTCGATACTATCAACAACAATACAAAAAGACAGCTTAGATTTTTTTAAAAGAATATTATGTTCTTTTCCCTTGATGGAAAAGAACGAAAAGATCAAGGCTGTATTGAACGAACTAAAAACCAACTCATAAGCCGGAAATAAAAGAACTCGCTCCATTTCATTACGCTCAAACAGCTTTTATTTCTATCGCCTTATTTCATTGATTTTCTTAACGCTCATTCAATAAGGCCGAGGAGCGAAGACTTCTATATTGGTAAATATGGAATAGTTTCTAACTATTTTTCTTTTAACTAAAAAAATAGTTGTTTAATTAAAAAAATGTGTATCTTGCTATAAATTTTAAACACATGAAAACATTAACAAAAGCAGAAGAACAGGTAATGCAGGTTCTATGGAAACTAGAACAGGCATTCCTTAAAGATGTCGTCGAAAATATGCCGGAGCCCAAACCGCACTCCAATACAGTTGCAACTGTATTGAAAATCCTTAATGAAAAAGGATTTGTTGCCGTTGAGTCTTTCAGCCGTATACATCGTTATTCGCCGGCGGTATCTAAAGAAGCTTATTCCAAAAAAAGCCTTACAGGACTGGTCAAAAACTATTTTAGCGGTTCGTACCGAAAGGCGGTTTCCTTTTTGGTAGAGGAAGACCAGCTTAGCGTCAATGACTTGGAAGCACTGCTGAAAGAGTTGAAAAAGAAATAGCCTCACTATAAAAACCTCGTCCTATGAACAGTTTATTTTTGTACATAATAAAAGTACTTGTTTGCTCCGGGATCTTGTTTTTATATTATTGGCTTGCTCTTCGGAACAAAAAATTTCATCAATACAACAGGTTTTATATTCTGTTTTCTGTTGTGTGTAGTTTGCTTATACCCTTAATGCATCTTTCTTGGTTTACGGTCAAGGAGAATACTGTGAACAACTATAGAATTGTCCGTGTACTATACGAAGGAGAACTCGACCCTATAGTTGTAACTAATCAGAAAATCAATTGGGGCACTATTGGATTATATAGTATAGTCGGCATTTCTGCTATACTGTTGCTGCTACTAGCTGTAAGAGTTTTCAATGTATTCAGGCTTGCACGTAAATATCCATTAGTGAAATGGGAAGGTGTTGATTTCTTGGATACGGATATTTCGGCTGCGCCATTTTCCTTTCTCAACTATTTGTTTTGGAAAAATAATATAGACCTCCAGAGCAATGTTGGGCAACAGATATTGGAACACGAGCTGACGCATATCCGACAGAAACATACTTGGGACAAACTATTCATGCAGATAGTGTCAGCATTGATGTGGTTCAATCCCTTCTATTGGTTAATGCAGCGAGAACTATCGATGATTCACGAGTTTCTGGCGGATGAAAAAGCAATCGGAAACCAAGACATACAAAGCTTTGCTACGATGTTGTTGGAAGCCCATTTCGGTAAACAAATATTGAGTCCTGTCAATCCCTTTGCCTATCGTCCGATACGTCGTCGACTGAAAATGTTGACATCTTCTTCTAACCCAAAATATAGTTATATGCGTAGATTGTTTTTTCTACCGTTATTGGTAGTCGTAACGGGATTGTTTGCCTTTACCGTAAAAAAGCAGGATTGGCAAATACCACAAATCAATATTAATGATTGGATAAATTCGGTTGGTATCAATTTCCATACTCATGATACTTCAACTATAAATAAGCAAACACTACCTAAACCCGATAGCCTGATTATTATTCGTGACAATAAAAAGAGAGATACTCTAGCCGATGTCGAATCTGAAAAAATGGCGATAGTCAATAGTGGCATTTTCAGAGATGAATCTCAAAAAGAAACGAATTTGACTTTGCTTGAAGATGTGCCGCTAAAGGGAAATGTCAGTGGGGTATTTGTCAGAGGACATAAGCTTGATACAGAATCTCAACCCCTGTATGTCCTAGATGGAGTTCCTATGGATGATGTTTCCAGCCCATTGAATGCTGTCAATCCTGATAATATAGAACGTATAGATGTATTGAAAGATAAGGCAGCGGAGAGTATTTATGGAGCAAGAGCAAAGGATGGAGTTGTTTTAATAACCACAAAAAAAGGACATGTCGGAACATTAAAAGATAAGGACACTTCATTTATTGTTGTCCGCGGATATAAAAAGCCCCAAAAACAGGATGATGAAGAAAACTTGAATGAAGTAACCGTTGTCGGTTTTGGCCAGCAATATAAAAAACCAAAACAAAAAGTTGACAAAGAAGCGTCATTCCCTGGAGGTGTACAAGCTTGGAAAACTTATCTTATGCGTAACTTGAGAGCAGATGTACCAACAAGCAATGGTGCTCCTGCCGGAAAAAACGGCAAACTTAAAAACTATACAGTTGTCGTTTCCTTCATAATTGATAAAAATGGAAATCTATCAGATATTCGAGCCGAAAATAGTCCCGGTTATGGAACGGCGGAAGAAGCTGTACGAGTGATTGGCGGAAGCGGTAAATGGATTCCTGCGGAACAGAACGGTAAAAAAGTTGCCTACAGGCAAAGGCAGCAGATTACTTTCCAAATAACAGAAAAATAGCATTATGTAAATATTTTCTTCAAGGCTTTTTCAAACGGAGTTGGACGATAGTTCAACTCCGTTTGAGCTTTTTGGATATGGAGTCCTGTTGTTCGCGGACGCAAGGCTATTTCTTTAAAGGTTGTGTGATTGACTGGATGCAATAACGATTTGTCCAGTTCAAAAGTATCGGCGAGTTGCATGCCCATTTCGTATGGAGACATCAATGGCTGATCGCCCGAAAGATGCCAGATGCCTGTCTTTTCATGTTCAACGATTTCCTTAATTCCCCAAACCAAATCTTTGATATAAGTTGGTGTTCTATATTGGTCGTTGACGAGTTGGACAGGTTCTCGATTTTGTAGTTTGGCATAAACAAAAGAAAGAATGTTCTGTCTGCCCGCTAAAGGTTTTCCGTAAACTAAAACCGTCCTGATAATTGTATTTGGAAACGGATATTGGGTGACTAGTTGTTCGGACAATAGTTTTGTTTTACCGTAATAGTTGATAGGGTTAGGTTCGTCTGTTTCTTTATATAGACCTTTCTCTCCATCAAACACAAAGTCCGTGGAAATGTAAACAAATCTTGATTTTATTTTTTCTGCAAAATCCAATAGTAGTTTGGTGGATTGTACGTTTATAGTATAGGCGGACTCTTGGTGGAGTTCACAATCATCTGGTTTGCTATTGGCAGCAGCGTGAAGGATTATATTGGGCGAAATGATTTCGAATAGTTGTTGCAGACTATAAGAATCCGTCAGATCAATATCATAGTATTGAAACTTTTTGTCGATTATGGGTAGCCTACGCATTCCTTTTCCAATACCGTACACTATATATCCTGCATTAAGCAAAACAGGCGTGAGATAGTTTCCTAGGAAACCATTCACACCTGTTATCAATATAGAATCTTTGGGTTGCATTATTTTTCTACCAATACGACCTCGTCACTCTTTACGGAAAGTTTGTGCTTTACGCCGATTTTCAATGCTACATTTCTTTCGGTATGTCCAATAGGAAAATCGAATACAACCGGAAACTTATAGTCTTTGACATGCTCTTTAATAGCGGTGTAAAT
>JAATFC010000352.1 GCA_015655435.1 Chitinophagales bacterium
CGATTGCTTGCCATATGAAAAAATTTATATATCTTATTTTCTGGTGCAAAGATGCTAAAGAATATTGACTATATGTGTTAAGTAAATATAAATTTTTGGATTTTATCTTTGCAAAAACGTATTTTTCTTAAATAATTGATATTAATCAAGCATTTGGTGCAGATTATTTACAATTTGTTATACTTCTCCAGTGCGTGGCGGAGGCATTCTACCGCCGCTTCGATTTCTTCTACTTTCAATACATACGCTAGGCGAACTTCTTTCAGTCCGGAGCCTGGAGTAGAGTAGAAGCCACTGCCGGGTGCCATCATCACGGTTTGTCCATGGTATTCAAAATCTTCCAATATCCACTGGCAGAACTTGTCACAATCATCAATAGGCAATTCCGCCATTGCATAGAATGCGCCACCAGGATTGGGGCATTTTACACCCGGGATTGAATTCAAGCCTTTTACTAATGCATCCCTACGGCGTAGATATTCCGCCTTGGTTTCTTCAAAATAGTCAGCCGGAAGGTCGACGGCCGCTTCCGCCAATATTTGTTCCAAAGTGGGAGGACAAAGACGTGCCTGTCCAAATTTTAATACCTGTTGTATGAGTTCTTTGTTTCTGGAGACAAATGCGCCAATACGCGCACCGCAGGCACTATAACGTTTGCTGATAGTGTCCATCAGGACAATATTGTCATCCGCACCTTCCAATTGCAATGCGCTGAAGTGTGCACCTTCATAACAAAATTCCCTATATGCCTCGTCGGAAAACAAGAAAAGATTGTGCTTGACAACAATGTCTTTCAGCGTTTCAATTTCTTCTTTCGAATATAGATAACCTGTTGGGTTATTGGGGTTGCACAACACGATGGCTTTCGTTCTGTCCGTTATCGCTTTTTCAAAAGAGTCGATAGGAGGCAGGGCAAATCCGTTGTCAATATAGGAAGGAATTGTCACTATTTTCACTCCGGCTTCGATAGCAAAACCATTGTAGTTGGCGTAAAAAGGTTCAGGGATAATTACTTCGTCTCCGGGATTCATACAAGCGAGAAAACCAAACAGCAATGCTTCCGAACCTCCGGTTGTAATCAAAATTTCTTCGTAAGAAATATCAATACCGACACGCTGATAATATTCCGCTAGTTTTTTGCGATAGCTTTCCAGCCCGGCACTATGACCGTAAGCCAATACGTCCATTTGTACGTTGCGGACTGCATCCATGGCGACTTTTGGCGTTTCTATATCGGGTTGACCAATATTGAGATGAAATACAGTGGTTCCTCTTTTCTTTGCTGCATCAGCGTAAGGAACTAGTTTGCGTATGGGAGATGCGGGCATTTCGATTGCCCTTTCACTTAGTTTAATCTTGCTCATTTTTTGAAAATAATTCTATAAAATAAATGTATCCACGGTCAGCGAATGTAAGCGTAGGGTGGATTTACAATCCGATTTTTTTTTCTATCAGATAATGGTTTCTGTCCGTGGCGTTGCGGCTGATAAGCTCTCCGATAAATCCGGCAAGGAAAAGCTGCATACCCAATAAGGTCAAGGTAAGGGCTATATAAAATGCAGGCTTGTTGGTCAGCGCAACATCATGGAAAAATATTTTGGCAAAAATCAAATAAAGACTGATGACAAAACCAATAATAAAACAAACGGAACCCCACAATCCAAAAAAGTGCATGGGGCGTTTACCAAACTTTCCCATGAACGTCGCCGTTGCCAGATCAAGGAAACCGTGAATAAAACGATCCCAGCCAAACTTGGAAACTCCGAACTTGCGTGCGCGGTGCTCCACTACTCGTTCTCCTATTTTTTTGAATCCTGCCCACTTCGCCAATACAGGAATATTGCGGTGCATGTCACCATACACTTCGATACCTTTCACGACATTGAGACGATAGGATTTAAGTCCGCAATTGAAGTCGTGTAGCTTGATTTTGGAAACTTTGCGTGCAACACCGTTGAATATTTTGGACGGGAAATTTTTGGTGAATTTGTTGTCGTAGCGCACTTTTTTCCAACCGCTTACCAAGTCGTAACCATCCACGACAATCTGGTTGTACAGTCCCGGAATCTCGTCCGGCGAATCCTGCATATCGGCATCCATCGTAATCACGACATCGCCCTTAGCCTCTTTGAAACCGGCATTCAACGCAGCAGACTTACCATAGTTGCGTTGGAATTTTATGCCTTTGAATGCAGGATATTTTTTACGAATCTGCTCTATGACTTGCCAACTATTGTCAGTGCTGCCGTCGTCGATAAAGAGCACTTCGTAACTGTAATTGTTGGCATCCATCACACGCACAATCCAGTCGCTCAGCTCGGGAAGGGATTCGTCTTCGTTAAAAAGTGGTATTACTACTGAAATATCCATGTATAATGTAAAATCTAAATTCAAAAGTAAAAAAGAAAAACTTCTATTTCGCTAACTTTTGATTGGCTTTTGAATTTTTGTATAAAATTATGCTTGAGAAAAAGGCTGCTGTGGATTCTTCTTAGCTATTGCCGCCGCAAGGAGAGAGCCAATCGCACCCAATATAGCATAACCCAATATAGCGCCTCCAATCATGAAAACCATAAATCCCTTTTGCATGAAAGCCAAAGATTGAGATATCTGTTCGTCAGAAAGTGTACCTGCTTTTTCCAGTTCTTTTCTTGTATAATCCATCATCTGGTCCTGCATATTTGGGAAAATGACTTTAAGCGACAGGAATGACCAGAGAATGACCAATAAGGTTACTATAGCATTTGCTTTAAAGCAATGTGCAAATATGTTTCCAAAGGTTACGTTGCCGTCATTTTCCTTGGAAAAAATATTACCGCTTATAATCAATCCAACTATCAATATGACATAAGACAAATAGCCGAGTCCTTTGTTCATCATCTGTCCTGACAGATACAATGCAGTGGAATAAATGATGAGAATTAATCCTATAACGACACCTTTTACAATATGCGAAGTCTTTTTCTGTTTCATATAGTTTAGTTTAAATGTAGATTTCCTTTTGAAAAAATTCCCGTAATTGCTCCTTGCAATTCTTGACCAAAGAAAGGAGAATTAAGTGATTTGCTTTGATTGTTTTCTTTTGTCAATACGGTTTTACCGTTCGGGTCAAAGATTGTGAGCGCGGCTGTATGGCCTTCTTTAATCGTGTTTTGTTTGAG
>JAATFC010000080.1 GCA_015655435.1 Chitinophagales bacterium
GAGTTTAACTATAGTTTCAAAAATACAACCAATAGTAACGTAGCAGGAGCCAATGTCTATACGGATAATTTCAAAGACAAAAACATCCAAAATGGATTACCGTCAAGAAGCTATCAACTCACTACTATTGGACTTTTTGAACAATATAATCAGCAGCTTTCTCCGGATTGGACGATAGAGGCTGGGCTACGAGGAGACTATACATTCCGGTACGGATTGTCCTTCCTGCCACGGATTTCCGTTATGTGGAAGATTTTGCCATCATTGACTTCAAGGATTGGCGGCGGACTAGGTTACAAAACACCGACTATATTTTTTGAAGAAGCGGAAAGAATACAATTCAAAAATGTATGGCCTATAAATCCTGATAGTAACAAACTAGAAAGGTCTTATGGACTGAACTGGGACATCAACTATAAAACCAGACTATTTGACCTTATTGATGCCAGTTTCAACCAACTATTTTTTTACACGAAAATCAACAACCCATTGCTGTTGGTCAATCAGCGGACTAACATACAAAGCCCTATAAATATCAATGGCGACATACACACTAAAGGATGGGAAAGCAATGTCAAACTTAAGGTTGAGGATTTTGCATGGTATATCGGATACACTTATACGGATGCCACACTACATATTGGAACGCAAAAATCTCCTAATCCTCTCACGTCAAAAACACGTATCAATAACGTATTGATGTACGAGGTAGACAACAAATGGAAGATCGGACTAGAAGCCTATTATTATAGTCGCCAATACCTTAATGACGATAGTTGGGGAAAACAATATTGGATATTCGGTTTCATGGCAGAAAGAAAGATTGATAAAGTTTCGATTTTTGTCAACTTTGAAAACTTTACGGATATACGCCAGACTAAGTTTGGGAATATATACACAGGCACTACGACAAAGCCTATTTTTAAAGATATCTATGCTCCGTTAGACGGTCGTGTAGTCAACGGCGGCATAAAGATAAATCTGTAAAAAAACTCGCCGATTTGTCAAATATAGAGCGGGCAAATAATATTTGTTATTTGCCCGCTCTATATTAAAAACACTTAAAATAAAATGCTACGCATCGAATAAACTAGGTTGCTCATTTTCATCAGATGGTTGTTCCCATTCCATCTCAGCAGACTTGGTATATTCCATGAGTTTTGTACCAATAGCTTTCCAACCCATAACGTCCACCATTTTTCCTATTTTGAAACGCACGGTTCGTACTTGTTTGCCGGTACCACCTTGTACTATTAATATCGGGTCTGCGATAGTCGTAATCGCATACAACGCATTACCGTCTCCTTCTTTGATAAAAGAAAACTTACTATGCGTAGTTGACGTTTCGATACGGAAACGCTTGACATTGAAAATGTTTTTTTCCTTATCCAAATAAACAGCAGTAATCGTTTTTTCCGGGTTGAACTGTTCCACTAGCATTACCTTCTCCGGATCAAAACGTTGCGTCAGTTCAGTATCCGTTATCTCGTAGCTACCGTCACGATAAACAACTATCAGATTTTCATTTTCGAAACTTCCCAGATATTGCCCTTTTTCTTCTGTATTGAGCCTTCCTAGTTTGTCGTCGTACCAATACTTCCGACGTTCCAAAGTACTTTTTCCTTTCTCTTTAAACTTGACACTTTTCACTCCGTATTTCGTCACTTGGTTTCCCATACTGGAGCGTCCCTTGATGTCGATATTTTCAAAATAAAAATCCAGTTCCTTGTTTCGCGCACTCGAATTTGGACTTAACAAAACCCTTACCACTTCAGCCTCTCCGTTTGGATTAGCAGTAAAATATAGCACTTTGGATTTGTCTGCGCCTTTTGTCAAATCGTACTCTTTATCACGCGTTATTGCCGTGACATTGAAACGTTTTGCGTAACTCACGCCAGTCTTTCCATCCGCGTAAATCATGTTGTAAGTCGTACGGTCGTCGGACTTAATGAAAACCGCAGCGTAGATAATATCCTTTCCGATAAATACTTTGTCAGCGACTTTCACGACTTTCATTACGCCTCGTTTCGTGAAAACAATAATATCATCAAGGTCGGAACACTCGCACAAAAACTCGTCTTTCTTCAAAGACGTACCGACAAAACCTTCATCGCGGTTGATATACAGTTTGGTATTGGCAATTACGACTTGACGCGCTTCTACTTTATCAAAAGTTTTGATTTCAGTCATGCGCTCGCGACCTTTTCCGTATTTCTTTTTTAAGTTTTCGAAATACTTAACTGCATAGTCTGTCAAGTGTTCCAAATCATATTGGACAGCCTTTATTTCTTCTTCGGTTGCCTTAATCTGGTCGATGAGTTCATTTATGTCCAATCGGTAAATACGACGAACAGGCTTTTCTGTCAACTTAAGAATATCCTCTCGTTCTATCGGACGTTTGAGTTGGGCTTTAAAAGGATTGAAAGCCTTGTCAATTGCAGCGATGACCGCATCCCAAGTTTCGTATTTTTTTTCTAGTTCCTTGTATATTTTTTCTTCGAAAAATATTTTTTCCAAAGAAGTATAGTGCCATTTATTTTCTAGTTCGCCTAGTTTTATTTCCAGCTCTTTTTGGAGCAAGCCTTTGGTATGTTCCGCAGATGTTCTCAGTAAATGGCTAACGGATTCGAAATGCGGTTTGTCTCCAATAATCACGCAGGCATTGGGCGAAATACTTACTTCGCAATCCGTAAAAGCATACAGTGCATCAATCGTGATATCGGGAGAAATACCACTTGCAAGCTCCACGTAAATTGCGACATTGGCGGCCGTTTCGTCCGTTACTTTTTTGATTTTTATTTTTCCCTGGTCGTTCGCTTTGATAATGGAATCCTTCAAGGAAGACGTAGTCACTCCATACGGAACACTTTTAATAACAAGCGTTTTCTTGTCTATTTCCTCAATATCAGCTCGGACTTTTACCCTACCTCCACGTTTTCCGTCATTGTATTCTGCTACGTCAATCATGCCGCCCGTCTGAAAATCAGGGAACAGTTCAAAACTCTTTCCACGTAAGGTTTTGATAGTCGCATCACATAGTTCGATAAAGTTGTGCGGCAATATCTTCGTGGAAAGCCCGACTGCAATACCTTCTGCACCCTGCGCCAACAGCAAAGGAAACTTCATCGGCAGCGTAACGGGTTCGTTTTTACGACCATCATAACTTAGTTGCCATTCGGTCGTTTTGCTATTGAACGCTACTTCCAATGCAAATTTGGACAGACGAGCCTCTATATATCTCGCCGCCGCTGCATCATCTCCCGCGCGAACATCGCCCCAGTTTCCCTGCGTTTCAATCAACAAATCTTTTTGCCCCATGTTGACCAATGCGTCGCCAATAGAAGCATCGCCATGCGGATGGTATTGCATGGATTGCCCGATAATATTGGCAACTTTATTGAAACGACCATCATCCATTTCCTTCATCGCGTGCAAAATACGTCGTTGCACAGGTTTCAATCCGTCTTCGATAGCAGGAACCGCACGTTCCAATATAACGTAGGATGCATAGTCCAAAAACCACGTTTTATATTGACCTTGCACGCCCGTATCTATCGACAAATCGATCTCTCTTTTTTCTTCTTTTGCCATTTATTTAAACAAGTAAAAATTAAAAAGTGAAAAGTAAAAATTGTTTCATTAAGACTA
>JAATFC010000323.1 GCA_015655435.1 Chitinophagales bacterium
CTGTTTTTTTTGCCACTTTTTTCCCCGGCGCCAATAACCCAGAACCCACCGGAAAAAACCACCAAATCACTCCAAGAACTCTCCCCGCCACCACAAGCGGGGCGCAAAGATAACTCATTTAATCGGAACAGGCAAACGTTTGAAAAGAAAAATCCGGTTTTTTTGAAAAAAACCGGATCAACGCCTGAAAAACAGCCCCGCCACCCCTAGGACATGAACGACTCCACCTCACCCAACGCCTTCGGCGAAAGCGATGTACCGGAAAAACTGAATGGTGCAGCTGCAATCGAACAAAAAGAAAAGAATGGATCTCTTCTCTTACTAAAAAATAATCGAGATTAACATAATAGCATTATTATATCTTCACTAGCCCTATATTGAGAACTAACTATATAATGATAGAGTCAGCTATTGGTTATTGTCGTAGTAAATAATATTACATTCTCAGTAATATGCCTAATTCTGATATCTGCTATGTGTATGTAAGTTGTCCATCTAATCCATTGCATTTAGAGGGAGGGGGTAACACATTAATCAACCCATTGTACATTTGGAAGAAAAAGGGTCAAAAATGTGGGGCATTTCTCCCTAAGCATCGAAATGACGTCCAATCCTTCGAATGTCTCTCAAATAATCATCGCCATTTCAAGGATAAATTTCCTAGTCGACTATAATTTTATAGACAATCCTTGATGATGTGGATTACTTTGTCGATTTCTTCTTTCTTTACATTGAGTGCAGGACGGAAACGTATAGTCCTCTCTCCGCAACCAGCAATCAACAGTTTATGTGCATACGTTTTTTTCAGAAATTCATCCCGCGCTTCCACCGTCGGCATATCCATCGAGCAGAAAAGCCCGATACCTCTTTGATTACTTACTTTGTCGGAAGGTAATTGTTGTATCTGGTTCAATAAATAAGCTCCTAATTGTTCTGCATTCCGCACTAGGTTTTCTTTCTCAATTACTTCCAATACCAACCTAAAACGTAACATATCCAAATAGTTGCCGCCAAATGTAGAATTGAGACGACTATGTTCCTTGAAAACATGGTTCTCCACTTGGTCAATTTTTTTATTGCAAGCCATGATACCGCCAATCTGTGCTTTTTTTCCAAACGCAACAATATCCGGTAGCACATCATAATTTTGAAAAGCCCACATTTTTCCTGTCAACCCAACGCCAGTCTGCACTTCATCCAATATCAACAAAATTTCATATTGGTCACAAATCGCACGTAGTTGGTGGAAAAAATCTTTTCTGAAATAATTGTCCCCACCTTCCGCCTGGATAGTTTCGATGATAAGGCAAGCTACTTCATCAGGATTTTCCTGCAACGCTTTTTCAATCTGTTCAAATGCTTGTTTTTCCAAGGATTTCGTCTTTTCCAAAGATATTTCCGTTAATGGAAATGCCAGCTTAGGATTAACAATCCTCGGCCAGTCAAATTTTGGAAAATACATATATTTTCTCGGGTCGGAAGTATTGGTCAGTGACAAAGTGTAACCTGTACGACCGTGGAAAGCCTGTTGGAAATGAATGACTTTTCCTGCCTCCTTGTCAATGCCGCGAGACATATTGAGACGCGTACGCCAATCAAACGCAGTCTTTAAAGCATTTTCGATACCCAAACCGCCACCATCCACGAAGAATGCATATTGCATTTCTTTCGGCATCACCACTCGCTCAAATGTATCAACAAAATCTGCAAACTGCTCCGTATAGACATCCGACATCGCTGGTTTATTAATTGCCATTTTTCCTAAAAAATCTTCCTGTGCAACTATATAAGGATGATTGTAACCAATAGCAGACGAAGCAAACATCGTAAACATATCGAGATACGTTTCATCCTCGGTCGTCACAATATAGCTACCGTGAGATTTTTCCAAATCCATGACGAAGGGAAAGCCATCTACCAATATATGTTTGGACAATCTACCCAATATATTTTCCGATTTTTGCCGATTCATAGTTGTTACTTTTACATTACTGATTACACTATTGTACGTTTTCTGAGTCAAAGAAAACAAAGTGCCAGTAAAGCTACTATTTTTGATTCTTCTCGCCAATTCACTAACAAATAAATAACACCAGGTACTATATTTTTGTAATTTTATAGAAATGAGAATTTATGCAGAACTTAACGGTAACATTGATACAGACAACTCTGGAATGGGAAGACAAAGATGCAAACCTGCGCAATCTGGAAACGAAAATCAACAATATAAAGGAAGCAACACAGGTCGTCATTTTGCCGGAAATGTTTACCACCGGATTCAGCATGACTCCGGAAAAATTTGCGGAAGATATGGGTGGACATTCTGTTCAATGGATAAAGAAATTAGCACAAAAAAAGAAAATCATATTGACGGGCAGCCTTATCATACAAGAAAATAAGCAATACTATAATCGCTTAATCTGGATACTTCCCAATGGTCAACTATACTATTACGACAAGCGCCATCTTTTCGGATATGCAGGAGAAGACGAACACTATACACCTGGAACAAACAGACTTATAGTTTCGGTAAATGGTTGGCGTATATTGTTGCAAGTATGTTACGATTTACGGTTTCCCGTTTGGGCAAGACAAGAAGCTACAGAAGAAAGCCCATATGAATATGATGCAATTATTTATGTTGCCAATTGGCCCCAAAAAAGAAATCTAGTATGGAAAACATTATTACAAGCACGCGCTATAGAGAATATGAGTTACGTCATCGGAGTCAATAGAATAGGTAATGACGGTAACGGTTTTCATCATTCCGGCGATAGCCGCATCATTCATCCATTAGGAACTGTCTTGTATGAAAAATCTGATACTGAAGACGTTTATACCTACACTTTGCAAAAAGACGAACTAGAAAAAACCAGAAGTCGTTTTCCTTTTGCAAAAGATGCAGACAAGTTTAATATATTGCTACCTTAATTCATTATCGAAATGCCATCCACTATATATACCGCAGGAAAAATTTTCACAGGAGAAAATACGCTAACAGATTATGCAGTCGAGGTTTCCGATAATATTATAGTTTCCGTGCAACCCACGCACAACTATAATACTATTGAAATAATACAACTAGGAGAAGACAATATGTTTGCCCCAGCTTTTATAGACATCCAACTATACGGTGCTTTTGGAAGATTATTGTCCGTCTTTCCTGACAAGGAAACAGTTTCCGCTATTTACCAATACAGCAAAGAAGGCGGTGCAGCATATTGTATGCCGACAGTTGCAACCAATAGTTATCCCGTCTTTTTTCAGTGTATTGACGCAATACGCGCCTATTGGAACGATGGAGGAAAAGGTGTTTTGGGTTTACAAGTCGAAGGCCCGTGGATTAGCGTAGCGAAAAGAGGTGCACATTTGGAAAAATATATTTTCTCGCCTACGATACAGCAGGTCAAGGAACTTTTGGATTATGGAAAAGGTGTTATCAGAATGATTACACTCGCACCCGAAGTAGTATCATCTGATATTATCAACTATATACAGGAACAGGGAATTATAGTATCTGCCGGACATAGTAATGCAACTTACGAAACCGCAACACAGATTATATCGGACTGCCGGATTCCGACGGCGACACATCTTTACAATGCTATGAGCCCTTTGCAGCACCGTGCGCCGGGTATAGTCGGAGCTATATTGGACCATGAAAACATCCTATCATCCATCGTTCCAGACGGCTACCACGTTGATTTTGCAGCTATCCGCATAGCCAAAAAAATCATGGGAGAAAGATTGTTTGCTATTACTGATGCCGTTACCGAAACCTCCATCGGCGATTATCAACACTATCTTGACGGTGAAAAATACACAGTAAACGGAACATTGAGCGGCTCTGCATTGACGATGGGCAAATGTTTGCATAATCTTGTACATCATGTTGGAATCGAACTAGAAGAAGCTTTGCGTATGTGTAGCCTATATCCTGCAAAAGCTATCAAGGTCGACCACCGTATTGGGAAAATTGCGGTTGGACAGGAAGCCAAATTTGTTGTATTGGACAAGGACATGCAGCTCATGCAAGTTTTGGATTAGGAATCTCGTAGACAAAATTGAGTTTCGTTTCCGCTCCATAATAAGGCATCTCGACCTCTCCAACCTTCACTGCACCTAAACGTTGCACGGCAATCTGTGAACGAAAGTTCGTTGCCCCTACGTGCAGATACACTTTGTCCACGTATTGGAAAATATAGTCCAGCATAAGCTGCTTAACCTGCGGATTGATTCCTTTTCCCCACGATTTAGTGCCGTAAAAAGTGTAACCGATGCAGATAGCATTTTCCTTAGTGTCGTAGTCATAATAGCGGCTACTCCCAATAACATCTCCCATACATTTTTCAATAATTTTAAAAGCGCCCTTGCTTTCCACTGCTCCTCGAAAAAATACCCTGAATACCTCTTCCCTGTAACGGTCCTTGTTAGGATGCTGTTCCCACACTTTGGGGTCGGAAGCCACAGCGTACAATGCATCGAAATCTTTTTCTAGTAACGGTTCTATTCGCACATTGTCATTTTCCAAAATTGGTTGTATGTTGATATTGTTCATGCTTTTGATTTAAAAAATACACAAGTCAAAAAATTGTGTACCAAAATTGTCAAATTCCAACTAAAACTACAAATTGTTCTTTGTTTCCCTATCTTCGTCCCAACACTTTAATCGTATTGAATTATGGTTTCATTAGTGTCCAATGGCATCAAAGTAAGCGTCGAAACGTTTTACCAGGAAACGCAGAGTAATCCGCTGGCGCACCAGTTCGTTTTTGCGTACCGCATCACGATTGAAAACCACAATGATTTTCCTATCAAACTTCTCAGCCGCGTCTGGTATATTTTTGACAGCAGCAGTGAACGTAAAGAGGTAGAGGGCGAAGGCGTGGTGGGACTGCAACCGGTCATTAACCCCGGCAGTTCATTTCAATACATGAGCGGATGTCCTCTCAATACAGAGATGGGACGGATGGTTGGCTACTACTGGTTTGAAAACCAGAACGACATGAGCCGTTTTGAAGTTAAGATTCCTCCTTTTGAGTTGATTGCTCCACTAAAGATGAATTAGCTCTCTTTTAAATTTTTATTTAACCACATAGAAACATAGTTTTCGTATTAATCCATTAGGCGCTATAGTTCTGCAAAGGTTTTCATCTTTGTTGAAAATACTGTAAACGCAACAAATATTGCAGTTTATTTTCTGATTTTATAGCACCATCTAAATAATTTTCCTTCGAAATCAAACGGTGTTGTCGCCTTGGTGATGTCCTTGATTTCGGAGGCTTTTATATTAGGCAGGTCGATTTCAAATCTGCGGTAATTGGTACTGAAATAAAGCGCGCCACCATCCGATAGACAATGCAGACAATCATTAATTAATTCTACATGGTCGCGCTGTATGTCCAATATATCTTTCATCCTTTTACTGTTACTGAATGTCGGCGGATCCATGACAATCAGGTCAAAACTATTGGCAGGTAAGGTTTTCAGATATTGCTTGACATCTGCGTGTACGAAACTATAATTTTGCCCAACTAGATTATTTTCCTTGAAATTATTTTCTGACCAGTTGAGATAGGTTTTGGAAAGGTCAACGGACACGACTTGCGAGGCTTCATTTGCCGCCGCATACACGGAGAATGAACTCGTATAGCTGAAAAGGTTCAACACACGTTTTCCGTTGCTTTCGTCACCGACCATTTTGCGTGTGATACGATGGTCTAGGAACAAACCGGTATCAAGGTATTGGGAGAGATTGACTATAAAATTCAGCCCATTTTCCTGCACTATGAAAAAATCATCGCCATATTGAAGCCGTTGATATTGGTTGTCCGCACGGTGCGACATCCGTTTACGTTCTTTTACGTAAACATTGTCCATATTAGTTTCCAGCGTTTGGGCGATTGTTTCGAGACAGTTTTCCAACCATTCTTCATGCACATCGGATTCCATCCCATGGTTGCGCCTATATTCTGCAACATATATTTTGTCGCCGTATATTTCAATCACAAAAGGAAAGCTCGGCAAGTCGTTGTCATACACGCGAAAACAGGAAATATCCTGCCTTTTCGCAAGCTTGCTCCTATGCTTGTACACCTTCAAAAGCCTGTTGGCAAATTCCTGCCATTTCATATTGTCGAGTTCCATTATCGCAAAAATAACCAACTGCAAAAGGATAACAGATATTTCATAATATTTTTTGGGAAGACGAAACGCCTTCTACTATATTTACGCAATGGAAAACATAAAAGCAACCCTTATCGCCGCAGCAAAAGCAGGTGCGGCACAAGCAGTTCATTATTTTGACAAAGTACATCAGATTGAAAACAAGGACGGCGTCAACAACCCTGTTACGGAAGCAGACAAAGCCTCCGAAAAAGCGATTTTTGAGGTCATCCGCTGCCAATACCCAGACCACTTTTTGCTAAGCGAAGAATCGGGAGCCATCGTGCAAGAATCAACCTACAAATGGATTATCGACCCCATTGACGGCACCGTCAACTATGCGCAAGGAATCCCAATATGCTGCATTTCCATCGGAGTCGAAAAAGAAGGGAAAATGCTGATGGGCGCGGTGTACAATCCATTCATGAACGAATTTTTCTTTGGCGAAAAAGGCAATGGAGTTTTCCTGAATGACAAACCAATACACGTAAGCAAACAAACCAATCTGGACAGAAGTTGTTTGGTTACAGGCTTTCCTTATCAATACCTGAACGAACCCAATGGTCCACTTCCTGTATTTGAAAGGTTTATCCGAAAAGGTATTGCAGTGCGCCGGCTTGGTAGTGCGGCACTCGACCTATGTTGGACAGCGTGCGGGCGTTTTGACGGTTTTTTTGAACACAATCTCAATGCGTGGGACAGCGCGGCCGGTTATCTTATTGTGGAAGAAGCGGGCGGAAAAGTCACGGACATGTTTGGCAATCCATACAATCCTTACCAACCGGGCATCATCGCTTCCAATGGAATTTTGCATGAGGAGTTATTGGGTGTGATTATCGGATAGCCTATATAAAACACCTTCTCTCCATTCGTAATCTATTACTATAGATTCGATATTTTTTCCGTTATAGACAAAAGAACAAGCACTTTGCTTGTTCTTTTGTCTATAATTATCAGCGGTTAATAACATCAGTAATTTCAAGAATGTGTAGTTCCCAATACATTCCAAGAATGCACATACACTCCATTTAGATCCGTCTCAGTCTGTCGGAGAGCCTTCCAACCCACCTCCTCTTTTACTTCCTTTGAGAATCCGCTTCTTTTAGTTTTTAAAAAAAATGTACAAAAAATAAATTAAATCGAAAAAAATGTATATTTGCTTATTCGAAATAAACACCTCAATAAATCTTACTCAAGCATATTGACGTGAATTATTTTTAACCTATGAATGTAATTTTTAAACACCGTATCCCAGTTCAATTCTTTATGCAAGAGATTAATAAGTTATAGTCTTTCCGCACAGTTTTTTTCGCTAAGCAATACGTATCCATTGATATTTTCAATTGATTAAGTCTTCTAGTTTAGTACATTATAACATAACCTATATTTTTAACCATTTAAACATTTTATCTCGATGAGAAAAAAATTTTTAGCAGTACTATTGTTCGCAGCACTTGGGACAACCTATGCAAACGCTGGATCCTTGAACAGCCTTACGAACGCTACATCTCGTTGTTGCTATTTTTACTCTGTTGTTAACTATATTACACAGACAGAAAACGGATGCACAGTAACTTACAAAGTGACTACTACCTATATGGGTTGCATAGTCATATGTGTGCAGAAAACTAAAGTGTCGTCTTGTGGTTGTGGCAATAATGGCGGCGGCGGTACAGGTGGCGGCGGAGATAATCTTTTCTCTCTTTTCTCAAATTTTAATTAATTCTAGATGGGTAAATAATAAGCCCATACATGGAATCCCTATTTTCTCAACCACATGACCTATGCGTCTAGAACGGCATGTGGTTGATTTTAATGCTACGACGAGAAGCTACGTATAAGCAATAAGCTCGTCCCAATTGACTTAACCTGATTTCATATGGAATTGGGGGTCAATCATTCAACACCTATTCTTCTTTCTAAGCAAAGCGTAGACATTTATGTCTCATTACACCTAGTATTTTAACTACTCACAATAAAATATAGAAAG
>JAATFC010000116.1 GCA_015655435.1 Chitinophagales bacterium
AGACATACAAAATGCAGTTGCACAACATGCCGTGACGATATCCTATGACCGCAATGGAATCATGTTGAGCGATTCCACCGGATTGCCTGTGACTAACAAACAGGTTTCAGATGAGTTGCAAATGCTATTAGAGAAAACAAACTGTCCGAAACCTTATATTATAGTTGGGCATTCCATGGCGGGCATTTATCTCAGACCGTTCATACAACAGAACAAAAAAGATATTGCCGGAATTGTTTTCGTTGAGTCCGCACATCCATTACAAATTCAAAAATATTCACCTCAGCTTTTAAAAGCATTGAGCGTTCCGCCTTATTGGTTAGTTCGTTTTTCTGTTCAGAGTGGTTTGTATAGAATTATGTTTTCCATTCTTCCCCTTTCTCCGGAGATTCCCATGAATCATTGGTTACATAAAGTTGAAAAAGATTTTTTCTACAAAACGTATAAAAAGGTTTTTGAAGAGTTAAGGAATGACAAGACGAATATGAATGATGCCAATCAATACAATGATTTTGGAAATATCCCACTCTCTGTCATAAGGGGAACCTCGGATATCCGTTATGCGCGAATCCAAGACTCTCATCTCCGGAATGAATACAAGCAAATAACTGAAATATTACAGCAAGATTTATTGCGCCTCTCGTCCAATAGTAGTATGGTGTTAGCAAGTAACAGCGGGCATCTCGTACAGATTAAAGATGGTGATTTGATTGTTTCTGAAATCATGAAAATCCTGTCTTTCAGAAAAAATGAAATTAGTTTAAAGTAAAATCAGCACTCAATCGTCTTCCTTCATTAGAATCTGATATATTGTGTATTGACTACACATTTCGTTGTGTAATAAGACTGTAAAATATCGGAGACTAGGCATGCAAAATGAGTTTGTGCTATT
Organism: Chitinophagales bacterium; assembly: GCA_015655435.1. Classification (GTDB taxonomy): domain Bacteria; phylum Bacteroidota; class Bacteroidia; order Chitinophagales; family Chitinophagaceae; genus Rhizosphaericola. The sequence continues at coordinate 893 of JAATFC010000116.1, forward strand.
AATTTTCTAATTTCAATCAATGAAATCGAAGGAAGCAATCCCTACACATAAAATACAAAAAATTACTTCAAGACCTTTTTTTGTGGTTCAATATACATCAGAAGACATTAAGGAAAAACACTGGGCGCAGGAAAAGCATCGGGACGATTTTTTTATGTTTTTGATATTAAAAAAAGGAAGTCTGGAATTGGAAGCTGATTTCAAACATATTGTCATGACGGCTCCATCCGTATTTTACATCAAGCCAGGACAAGTTCATATCATTCAAAAGATGAAAAACATTGCAGGATGGTCATTCGCAGTGGAACCAAGTTTTTTGCATAAATCCTACTCTCAATTACTAGAGGACAAAATATTATCGCCGACCCCGATACATGGCAAAGAGTATTCGGACAGATTTGACCTTTTGGAAAATCTATTACCATTTTTAGCTGAGGATTCTTTGCTTTCCTCCACTCATTTAAGAAAAGACATTGTCAATAGTATGGTTGGTATTATAGTTGGATGTTTTCAGACTGTTGCCGTACAAGCAACGGAGCAACTACCAACAAGGTGGTTGGAACTTTATCGAGTATTTCGTCAGATGGTCGGTCAGTCTTATCGGACTATAAAAAGGCCATCCGATTATGCAGACAGTATGTACATCTCACTTTCCTATCTCAATGAAGTAGTGAAATCGGTTTCCGGTTTTCCTGTTTCATATTGGATTAATTATGAAGTGGTATTGGAAGCTAAGCGATTATTGTATTATACTGAGTTGCCGATAAAGGAAATTGCATTTTCATTGGGATATGAAGACCCGGCTTATTTTTCCCGTCTTTTTTCAAACAATGCAGACATAAGTCCCAATATGTTTCGAAACAAAAACCGTGAATAGTCCAACATTTCCCCTTTAATAGCCAATAAAATCGGCATAATCATTACGTCCTTTGTAAGCGTAAAAATATATTAGTTATGAATTATCTGAAAAGACAGGCCTTGAACCTGTTGGAAAAAACAATGCTAAAAACGGGAAGAGTTCTGGACGTTCGTTTCTGGAATCCCGCAACCGTCTGTGAAATAGATTTGCATCTGCCAGATGCAGATATGTCACATTGGGACAGCGTGCAGCATATAAAAATGAAAGTATCCGATGGTGAATATCGGGACTATACGCCCGTATTTTGGGATGCTGAAACGCATACATGTTCGCTTATCATTGATTTAGACCATAATGGACCAGGAAGTGAGTGGGCGAGAAACCTGCAACGTGAAAGCGTTGTTGGCTATATAGGAATCGGTCGTACTCCGCATCGCCCTGTATCTGGAACAATGCTGGGATTTGGTGATACGAGTGCCATGGCGCATTTGTTGGCATTGGAATATCTCGCACCATCCAAAAGCGATATTGGAGGAACCATCTGTTTTCGGCATCCTGAGCATGTGCAGGAATTTCAACAATATTTCAATTCCAACTTCCAACCTGTTGCTGAAGATAACCTGACCTACGACGACACGTGGCAGCACTGGCTCGATAACCATACATTATTGGGGCAAACAATTTTTGTCGTGGGAAATATACCATCTGTAACCAAGTTTAGGAGCTATCTCCGAAAACATTTCACATTTAACGGTACGATTAAGGCTGAGGGATTTTGGCAATAGGAGAGTGGATTGCAGGTTTCGACAGCTTTTGGTTGCCCGATTTAGAAAAAGCGTTTCATATTTCTATACGTTTTTCTAAAATCAGTAGGAGTTGTATTCTTTTTGCTTTTGAATATACGGTTGAAATTGGAAATGTTGTTAAATCCACATTCATAACAGACCTCGGCAATACTGTGAGTTGTGTCTAAAAGCATCCTAGATGCGTATCCAATACGGATTTCGTTCAGTGCGTCTATAAAGTTTCTCCCCGTCTTTTGCTTCAAAAAACGTGTAAGTGCATTTTCCGTCATACCTACCAGTTGAGCCGCATCCGTAAGTCCGATATCCCTGTTATAGTTTTTCAATATATAGTCGTAGACATCCTTTATCCTACGGCTGTTGAAGTCGTAATCACCATCACCATGAAAAGATCGACTCGATAGCTCGCGCATACTGCCCAAAGAGAGGTCATAAAATATCTCAAACAGCTTTAAAACTGCATAACCGTTCTGGTATCCATTCTGCGTAGCATCTGTCAGCGAATAGAGTTTGTCTTTTACGGTTAGAATGGTATCATTCGAAAAGGTAATCCCATTAACGGCTTTACCGAACATCTCATTTACTGTGTGAAATTGATTTTTCTGCAATAATTGGCTGTTAAATAGGTCGGGGTGAAACTGAATGGTTATCTCCCTGACTTTTTTTGACTTACATTCGTTCCGAAACCAGCCGTGCTCAATATTGGATTTGGCAATGAGCGTAAGCTCCAGCTCTTCAATATTTTCAACACTATCGCCGACGACTCGCTGCACCCCAGTTCCGTTTTCAATAAAGTTCAATTCATACTCTGGATGTATATGGAGCGGAAATGTGAAGTTTTTGATCCGAGAATAGATCATGAAATAATCCTTGTCAGACAGCGTAGTTATTTCCCTATATATATCCCTCATCATAGACTGTAAATAATCCTTTACGCTAAGGTAGACATTTGTATGCCTTTTAGCAAAAGTCTAGCACTTAGCATAGCTAAGAGCCTTTATCAACCTATCGATTCTCTGACGCACCCCAATGAGAAAATCATACGCAACTGTTATGAGGATTATCTTTTCAATGTTCCTATGTATAACAAAAATATACTGACTACTATGAAAGAAAGGCTTATCAACTTTTTTTTCAAATCTCTTTCTTTAAAGAAAAAGATACCAAATACGAAAGAAAATAAAATACTGGCTCTACGTACCAATAGTATTACTGAAACCAAAGAATTGGGTTCATTCAATGCAAAAAAATACATAAGGTCCGAGGCAAAAATTAATAATGCGACTACAGGAATCTGCCATTTCCAAACAAATGTTCCTACTTCAAAAAAGAATCGGCGCACGATAAAAAAGAGACCAAGGAACAAGGTCATATACATATAATTACAGAACATTATCACCATAATATCTGACTTATTAATCAAATATTTGTCAAGCAATCCGGAAACTGCTGTGATGACAATACCTATCAAAAGAATACCAACCCATTTGTTCTGCACATTCGCCTTATGCTTGGAATCTGCTGTTCTGGACAAAGCTAAGAATGGTGGTATGGATAAAGCGACGCCCGCCCATTGGAACATATTTAACCTTTCAGAAAAAAGTAACATAGCACCGATAAGAACAACTATAGGCTGAAAAGCCTTGACTGGAGAGGATATCGTGAGCGGTAAATTTTTTATCGCAGAATCTATGAACACCCAACTCATCGCTGTTAATACAGATTTTAATATTATCTGGTAATGCATTTGATTATCGAGATGTACGATACGATCCATCAAAGGATCAATTGGCTCCGACAAAAAAAGATAAAATAACAAGAACAGGCTACAGAACAATGAATTGAAAAATATGGTAGGTACAAGTGCGTTCCGAAGTAACGCACTCTTGTTAAACGCATCTTTACATCCTAATAGAAAAGCCGACAACAGTGCAAAAGCAAACCACATTTTTTAACTATAATTATCCAACAAGATAAAAATAAAAAGGCAATAATCACTGCGGTGTGCTTATTATTTGGAATCATTCCAATCATCTGTCCTAAATAGGCTAGCCGGTAAGTCATCCGTATTGTATAGATTAGCGCCATCTGGATTATCCGCCCATGCGTAACGAACAGCAATGGGATTGGTAATATTTTCACTCCACACCACGATATTATCTCCGTCGATTTTTGCTTTTGCCCAAACAAATTTTTTGTCTGCACCCGCCATCGCAAAAGACTTTAGCTCGCCTCCTTTTGCCAATAATTTACTACCAAACAAATCAAAGGATAAAATAATTTTATTATCCTCTATTTTCATTGATTTGTACATAGGGCCGGAATAAACAATATTCTTTTCCTTGTACGCAGCATGCTCTGCTGCTAATGCCAAACGTTTTCCGACATCCAACTTGTTTAGAGGATGCACGTCATTCCACTCTCCGATATCACTGATGACGGCCATGCCTGTATTGGACAAAGACAATGTTTTTAATTGCGCTTCTCTCAGTTCTGCCCAATTGCTCTGTCCGGGTTCTGGTTTGGCAGGTAAATAGTTCGCCAACTGTACGTACACAAATGGAAAATCACCTTCATTCCACCTTGTCCGCCAATTTTTAATCATCGTTGGAAATAATGTCTGATACTCTTTTGCTTTAGCAGTGTTGGCTTCTCCCTGATACCAAACTACGCCCTTGATTGCATATGGAATCAAGGGTGCAATCATGGCATTGAATAAGCAGGAAGGTTTGTAATGAAAATTGGTGAGCGCGGGTTGCTGTTTTGTAGTAACGCCTATTTTGTAAGACCATTCCCCGTCAAGTGAAACAGAGGATGAACCCATCTGTAAACTATAATTCTTGTCGGGAACAAAACCACCTCGCCCTACTCTGTTGACAATACGAACTGTAATTACATTTTTTCCTTCGTGCAAAATATTTGATGCAAGTAAATATTTCCTTGCAATATATCTGTCTACACTATTTCCTACCACTACACCGTTGACATACGTGGTGTCTGCATCAGAGATAACACCAAGATTTAAAACTGCTTTTGCATTCAATTGTGATTTTGAAATGTTTATTTCTTTCTTGTACCAAACGACACCATCAAAATTACCGACCTTTTCCTCTTCCCAATATCCGGGAACTTTAATAGGTTTCCATGCAGAAGCATTGTAATCCAAACTATACCATTTGACCGGTTCATTAAGTCCTGCGTCTTTTTGTTTTAAGGATTGGTTCCATTCTGATATGGTAATGCGTTCCTGTTTTAGTGATTC
>JAATFC010000201.1 GCA_015655435.1 Chitinophagales bacterium
TCAATATCGCGCTGCCGGAAATGTTTTCATCTCTGCGCCACTGAATAATCCGGAGCCTTCGCATTGAATCGTAAAAAAAAGTACCGAAATAATTATAACATCTGCAAAAAGGGATTCAACGCAACTCTTTAAACAAACAATTCCACAACATTTTGACTTGATCCAAATTTATTTACCCTTTTACTTATAAGGGCAAACCCGATTATCCGAATAATTTGCCATATGCACAACTTTTGCAGATTGCAGCACCCTATTATAAGCAGAAATACTGGGATTACGCACAAATGGATTTGTGGCCATCGCAAGACCTAGCAAAAAAGTGTTTTGTTGTCGCGATTTATACTACAACGGCTGTCAAATGGCTGCAAACCGCTTTAAATGCGGTAAACCATAATGGTAAAGATTATCCGGATTTAACAGTGGACGGAATATTCGGGAGTAAAACACTTACGGCAATGAATAGTTGCCAAAATTTGGCAAACGTGTTGGAATTGGTTCGAGCGCAGCAGGATACTTATTACCTGAACCTTGCAGAGAACAATCCCGCAACTTATGAACAATTCCTGAACGGGTGGATTAACCGGGTGAGGGATGAGGGATAAAATTTATTTTCCTCAACCTACAATTTTTTAAAATGATAGGTCAAAATATTGTAAGTGGAAATAACGGGTGGTGTACCAAATGTATTAACAGTTGAATCGACTATAACCATGTTAAGAATAGAATCTGTTGCGTTTGTTATTGTTGCATAATCAGTTTGGGAATCTTCATTAACCGTCAATATATTATCGCCTGTAATGGTGTAGGTAGCACTTATCGAATTACCATCCCTGATTACTGTAATTTTCCCGTTACCAAAAGTCCACGGAATACCTGCGTCTACATTGTCATAGACATTAACAATACTGTTATTTACTCCATAGTAAATACATTCCCCTGTTATTACCCTCCATGTTCCTTCTAACATTTTTTCAGTGTTGCTTTTATTATCAGGCGCAGAATTATTCTTTGAACATGCTGAAAGAAGTAGTAATAGGCAAACAATTGGGATTCGTGTTTTCATAAGTACATTGAAATTATTTCCCAAACCTAATAATTATTAAGTATAAGTACCGCTACAAAATTAAATTAGCATAATTACGTTATATATTATGTGTCAAGACCTGTAAAACAAATAGTAGTATCATCAGATACGAGAAAACTCTTAGAACAGGGTTATAAACAAGGCAAAACGCATATGTACAGAAAGCGTTGCCAAATAGTTCTTTTAAAATTGGAAGGGTATAAATCCAAAGAGATAGGTCTAATTGTCGGCAGTTGTGAGATGAGCGTCAACAATTGGATAAATCGCTTTGAGTCAAAGGGTATTTTGGGTTTGCAAACGCAGGCGGGACAAGGCAGAAAACGTATATTACAAGAATCGGACATATCGGTTGTACGGGCAGCCATTGAGCAAGAACGCCAACGGTTATCTCAAGCACAAAAGATTATCGAACAAAACATCGGCAAACCCTTGAGCAGGGCAACACTGACGCGTTTTTTAAAAGTCATCACTGCCGTTACAAACGAATAAGAAAGCGTCCCAAAGGCAAGAGCAATGAGGCTTATTATGCAACCAAAGTACAACAGTTACAGCTATTGGAACACAGAAGCGAGGCGGGGGAAATAGATTTGTATTACGGCGATGAAAGTCAAATATCCGAACAAGGATATGTGCCTTACGGATGGCAATTTAAAGAAGAGAACATTTGTATAAGATCTTCAAAATCCGCACACATCAATTGTTTCGGGTTATTATCAAGAGACAATCGTTTTGTTTATCAGACCACCGGTGAAAACATTACATCGGACTTTGTGATAGAGCAATTGGATTATTTTTCATTGCGCCTTAAAAAGCATACTGTTATTGTGTTGGATAATGCGAAAATACATCAGTCTCAAAAAATGAAAGCCATGCAAGATATTTGGGCAAAACGAAAGTTGTTTATCTTCTTTCTGCCTCCTTACAGCCCGCACTTGAATATCATTGAAAGGCTATGGAAGGAGTTAAAATCCAGATGGATTTGTCCAGATGATTACGAAAATGAACAACGATTGTTCTATTCTCTAAAACTAATATTGAATGCTGTGGGAAAGGACTTGTTTATCAACTTTAAACCTTTTAGATTTAATCTAATTTAATTTCGAAAAGATACTTATAACGATAAAGCATTGAAAACAACCGAAAACGATGTGAACAAATTTGATGAGGAATTTAAACGGCTTAACCTTACTCAAATCCATAAAGATCTGAAAAAGCTGTTCGGAAATTTTTAATCAATAGCGGTCGATATTTATTAAAGCGACATGGAAAAGGCGACAAATATATTTTTCCGTTCTCTTGAGGTAACTAACATAGGTTTTACTATTTTATAAAATTTATTGTTAATTAGAATCTTCTATTTTATATTCGTAATGGAATTTTGTAGATATTCCAAGAAACGATTTTCTTCTATAGATCATAGACTAGCTTATGAATAAAGTTCTACTCTTTTTTTTGCTTTTCATTACCTCTTTTCAAGTGACACATGCGCAGCAAGACTGTGATATGTATGGACAGACATCGGTAACCTTTGGACAGACTTGTACCTATTCAATAAATTGCCTATACCCATCTTTAACATGGGCAATAACAGGTGGAGCAATTACTATTCCGTCAACATCCTCTTCTGTAACAGTACAATGGGGGTTACTTTCCCGTTCAAAACCACCTACAACTTCCGGCACATTACAGGCTATATATAACGGGACAGTTGTTGCGAGCGTTTCCGTCACAATAAATTATCCTGCGATTAATGGCGGAAGTGTCACCCCTGCCACCCAGAATATTGCTTATAATACAACACCTGCGTTAAGTTATTCAGGCGCTTCGGGAGGGCTGTCGGGTGGTTCGTTTACTTATCAGTGGCAATCCCAAACTGATGCATCTGGGTCATGGAATAATATTTCAGGAGCGACATCGCTTTCTTACAATCCTGGGAACCTTTTAAACACAACAAGTTATCGTGTAATTGCAACGCAAAACGGATATACTGCTTATAGCTCGGGAGGAACAGTTAATGTAGCAATATTGCCGGGAGCAATAACCCCGTCTTCAATTACTATTCCGTACAACTCAAGTCCAGGTACGTTGACTTGTACGGCGGCACAAGGTGGCAATCTCTTGCATAGTTATCAGTGGCAATATTCTACGGACGGCACCAGCTGGATAAATATTTCAGGAGCAAATTCTCTTTCTTATGCGCCTCCCGCCCTCATATTTAATACTTATTATCGCGTCAATATTGATGGTCAAACTAATACCAATCCTTGTACAGTAAGTATGAATGGCGGAGCTTCAGCACCGACAGTAATAAGTGGTTCAACAACCGGGACAACAATTGATTTATCTAAGCCTGTTGGAAGCACTGTAAGTAAAGTAAATGTAAATAATGGCAGGTTGGGATACTCTGTACCAATAGCTTCATTACCCGGTACCAAAGGGATAGAACCACATCTAAGTTTGGAGTACAGTTCATCTGGAGGTACTGATATTGCCGGGTGGGGGTGGCAACTTTCAGCATCATCGGTTATTTCCCGGCAAGGAAAAAGTAATTACTTTGACGGTAAGGATGCCCCTATTTATTTTTCCAACGCTTCAGACGCTTTCAATTTAGATGGCCAAAGATTAATTCCTACGTCCGGGTCGAACGGTGGGGATGGTACGGTCTATGGCCAGGAAAATGAAGATTTTTCTAAAATTCAGTCCTTTGGGGGTACAAATGCAACAGGGCCGGACTTTTTCACGGTAACCACAAAAGATGGGACAATCCTGGAATATGGGCATACAGCAGATAGCAAGTTTCTGACAGATGATGGCCAAAGCACGATGCTTTGGTTATTGGATAAAATAACAGACAAAAACGGAAATTATGAGGTTTTTTCTTACTACAATGATCAAACGAACAGATCGTATGCATTAGTTGAAATAGATTATACCGGTAATGCAGCACTGGCATTAAATCCATATAACAAAATAGTTTTTCATTATGCGTTACGGTCAGATTGGCAAAACACCAATCAATATGTTGGAGGAGCATCGGTAAAAAAACCTTATCTGCTTAATGAGATAGATATTGTCGGTGGGTCGGGAACTATACAAAAAGCGTATAAGTGCGCATATAGTACGTTGAATGGGGAATATTTTCTGAAAACGGTGACGGAATCCGGCTCAGATGGTTCCGGACTTAATCCCTTAACTTTTTCCTATGGATCTAATACCACAGCAGCGCAACAATCCATTTCTCCTTCTTTCAGTGGACTCGCCAGCAAGAGCACGCTGTTTGCGGGTGATTTTGAGGGGAATGGCACCTATGGTATGATACAAACACACTACCAGCAATTGAACAACGGTTTTACATATTATACGGGCTACGATATGTTATCCGATCTTGGATCGTATGCAGGGCAGGCCGCGCTGAGCTGGAACTACCATGAGAACTTCCCCGTAGCGACCAATTTTATTTCCGGCAGAAATAATGGCAATTTCAGCACATTGACAGATGATTATAATGGAGACGGAAAGACAGATGTATTGTTTGCCAATTATTCAGTTTCCGGAACTTCTGCTACGCTAAATAAAATACAGATTAATTATTCTAAAAGAGTGCATGGAATAGTACCTGTATATACTTATGATTCTTCGGTATATACAACTTTGCCTGCCGTTAGCGGTTATTCCGGTACTTTCAAATATATAACTTCCAATTTTATTATACCCGGGGATTTTGACGGAGATGGTGCGCAAGATTATATTCTCATTGCGGGACTAAGTTACAGCCAGTTTAAAGCATTTTTTAATTCCCCGAAAAAAGGAATATTTAATAAGGAAATTACACAATTCGGTGTGGACGGGACGCCGACCGATCCGTTTTATGCCAATACAATTGCGACACTTGGGTACAGTGATATAATTCCGATGGATTTTGACGGGGATGGAAAGACCGATATTATGGTTAGAACTCCTTCTTACGGCAGTTTTATTTTAACCGTAAATGGTAATACAGACGGGACATATTCGGCCTCGCAAATAGGATATGCGGGCACAATGTATGCCGGTAAACCCGTTTATCCGGGAGATTTCAACGGTGACGGAAAAACAGATTTGTTAATCAGGACAACAGATCCGAATCCAAGTTCCGGTGATTATGGGTCTTGGGCAATATTTTATAGTACCGGCACAACATTCAACTCCTATCCCTTCCTTTGGACAAATTATCCGTTGTTAAGCGGAGACGGATATGCCAACGGCAACCTGGTGTCAGTATCGGATCTTAACGGAGACGGTAAGGCAGATATATGGGAGTCGTTGGATATTAATGTTGGCGGTACAATAAAGTCCAAACATATTGCCTACCTCAGTAAAGGAGAGCCGCTGCCTGGCGATAATTCAAACTCAGCATTTGTTATACAGGCCGATACAGTGAGCAATAGCATAAATATTACAGCCGGCGACATACCAGTATATGGAGATTTCAACGGCGACGGAAAAGTTGATGTGGCAAGCATTCAGACAGACAGTGTCTTGTTTGTATATCCGGAACCATTGAAAGA
>JAATFC010000092.1 GCA_015655435.1 Chitinophagales bacterium
GGAAAATGTGTTGCTGAGCAGGCTGTAATCTGTGTGCAGATTGGACGATAGATATTCGGAAATATTGACTGGTATTGGTTCTTCGGTGTATTGGACAAGTTGCGTGATGAGGTTCTTTATTTTTTCAACCAATACGTTTTTGCGTGATTCCAACAACTCAAAACCCAATGAGTGCAATCTGCTTTGGAGTGCATCTTTTTCCTTTTCCGAAATTTCTTTTTGTAAAACAACCGTGCCCAATTTGATATTGGAATACGGTAACTGGAGTGTATTCAATACATTTTCCACGACCATGATACAGCGGTCGCAGACCATGTTTTTGATATGTATGGTATTGTCTGCCATTCTTTGAAGTGTTACAAAGTTATGGCATTCCGGTACGACTTATGCGAACTTATTGTTGGATTCTTGTCAATTCTACTCCATAGCTGCCGTCTTCATAGCCTGTTGTCTGAGTACTGTTTTGCCAGGTAAGAAAAAGTTGTTTTCTGTGTATAAGTCCTAGTCCTTTGGCGTAGGACTCGACCGACAGTGACCTTGAATAAAATATAGACGGGTCAAATACAGGGCTGGAGGCTTGGTCGATTTCATTGACGGTAACCGTATTGGTAAATGTTCCCGTACTTAAGGTCATTGTGCTGTCTCTATTTGCGTACTGGTATTTCCAGTTAAAGTAGATCTCTAACTCATTGCCGGTGCCTTGTACATAGTCTTTCATGAAATAATTGTTGCCATCCCAGGAAAAGTTGTCCGTAACAGGAGATGCAAGTTTTACAAATCGCAGGTTATTTTCATTGACCATTTCCAGTGTTTGGACTTTGGGCGATACGCGATAAGATGACATGTAAGTCCATTGGAGATTACTGCCATAAGGTCGTATATAAGAATTAACTGTGTATTCCAAATTGCCAGAAAGATCATTTCCGACCTTCATTACAGAGTCCTTTTGTTCGTAGGTGTGAGTGACTGTATCCGAACCGAAAGACAACAAGACAACGGAATCCAATCTATAAAACATGGACTGTCCAACTTGGATAGTGTAATACTCTTTGTATATAGGAGTAATTCCGGACACATCGGCTTCGTTTATCGTCTTGCTACAGCTTGACAGAGCCAAAATGAAGATTAATAGGAAAAAAAAGAATCTGTTTTTTAAAAGCATCGCCTTTATATTGGTGATAATAAAACGAAGCAGCCCACAAAATATTTTGTGGGCTGCCCTTTATCATGGTGTTGGTTGGTTTAATTAGCCGCAACCATCAATCTGAAACCGTTGCCATGTATGTTTACAATCTCAATGTTCTCGTCGTCTTTTAGGTATTTGCGCAATTTGGCAATATACACGTCCATGCTACGACCGTTGAAATAAGTGTCGCTGCCCCATATTTTTTTCAAAGCCTTATCTCTTGGCAAAAGGTCGTTTTTGTGTTCCGCCAACATTTTCAGCAACTCGTTTTCCTTTGGAGAAAGCGTCTGTATGGTGCCATTGTGTTTCAACTCTCTCAACCGAGGATTGAAATGGAAACCACCCAGGTCAAATTCCACGTTTTCGGAATCTTTGTTGATGTCGTCGTTGCGTTTCAATATAGCTTTGATTTTCATCAACAAGACCTCGCTGTCAAATGGTTTTGTGATATAGTCGTCCGCTCCAAGTTTATAACCTTGCAATATGTCGTCTTTCATGGTTTTGGCACTTAGGAAGAACAACGGTATTTCCGGATCGATGTCCCTGATTTCTTCCGCCAATGTAAATCCGTCCATGTTGGGCATCATCACGTCCAATAGGCAAATATCGAATTTGCTTCTTTGGAATGCAGCAAGTCCCAACCGTCCGTCTCTTTCCAACTCCACTTCGTAGTCGTTCAGCTCCAGATAGTTTTTAAGGACCATACCTAGGTTCTGGTCGTCTTCACATAACAATATTTTGTATTTCTGAGAATCCATAATTCTATATGTTTTTTAATGGTTAATGTATAACTATTCTGTAAAGTAAGAAAATAAAATGCCAGTATAGAGCAAAGGATTGTTAATTTTTAACATTTAAACAATTCATTATCAATGTTTGCGCCTATTTTGCTTCGGTCGTCGGAATCGAAAATCGATACTTGGGTTCAACAGTGATAAAGTCTTTTTGTAACTCATAAGACGTTATTTTTAATTCATTTCCTTCTTTTGTAATTCCAATATAATGAAACATTGGATGGTAAGAATTGTTCTGTATTGTGAATGTATTTTTACCAATACGGCTTTTTTGATGTAAGCCACCACCGCCGCCGATTACCAAAAAGTCTTTTCCTTGGATTTTGTGATGCTCAAAGATATGGGCATGCCCTGAAATAAATAAAACTGCTTTATGGGAAGACAAAAAGGCAGGAACAAATCTTTGTTGAACACTTTTATTGCTACCTACGGTTTTGCTATTGGAGTAAGGTGAATGGTGACAGCCAACAATAATCGTATTGATACTCAAGTCTTTATCCAATATTGACAAACTGCTATCATACCATTTGAGTTGATATGTGAGATCCTGTGCGTTCATCTTCTTAAAATTGGAATTGAGCATGATTATCGCCATTGAATCCTGGACTACGAGATATTGATTGACATTGTCTTTCTGAAATCGTTTAGAGAAATTCCTTTGTCCTTTTGTGGCGTTGAACAGCAATTCATGATTGCCCAATATTGCATGCACGGATATATTTTGATTGTGCAATCGTACTAGGGCTGAATCAATCGTTTTCCATGACTTTTCGCTAGAACCCTGTGCTACCAAGTCTCCAGTCACAAAAACTGCTTTTGGGTGTTTTTCAATTATATTGGACAGCAATGCTCTAGTTGCGGTTTCGTTATGGTTTGTTTTATGGTAAATGCGTTCGATTCCAAGTGGAGCTTCTGTGTCACTTATGAAGATGATCTCGCCATCCTGCTTTTGTGCATGGATGTGGTTATTAAACGGGATAATGGCTAAAAGATACGTAAATATCAGTTTCACGGAGACGAGGTTTTGAATATTACTTGTTTGAATATACTCCAATATGTGATGCGTATCAAGATTTTGGCTACTTATTTTTTGAAAAATGCATTTTCTTCAATATTTGTTTGACAGAATTGCATTAGCTGAGCTCTTTTATTTATATTATTATAATAAATATATATCTTTTATGTTAATAATATTTAAAATATATGTAACTATGCACTGTGAATAATGTATGTAATTTATATTAATATGAAAAAAGAATTACACCTAAAACAAATATTACCGTTTATCTTTTTAAGCCTTGTGGCCGTCGCTTCTATATTCGTTCCGGTTCTGCCCAATTTTGACCATGGGCAATACAATAGTGCAGATATTACATGGATATTGGTTTCCTGTGCGCTTGTTTTCTTGATGACACCAGCGGTTGCTTTTTTCTACGGAGGAATGGTAGACCGTAAAAACATACTTTCGACAATGATGAAAAGCGTAGCGGCGGCAGGAGTTGTTTCGTTGTTGTGGGTAGTCGTGGAGTTCAGTTTGTGTTTTGGTTCTGACATTGGCGGTTTTATTGGAGACCCACGCAGTTTCGCTTTTTTCAAAGGCGTTAATTCCGGTCATCCTTGGGCTGGTATGCCGACTGTTCCTTTATCGTTGTTTTCCATGTTTCAATTGATGTTTGCAATTATTGCCCCAAGTTTGGTTGTAGGTGCGTTGGCGGAGAGGATTCGTTTTACGTCTTATATACTGTTCGTTGTATGTTTTAGCTTATTTATATACGCACCAATTGCCCATTGGAGTTGGCATCCAAATGGTTTTTTGGCAAAAATGGGTGCATTGGATTTTGCGGGAGGAACGGTTGTTCATATTTCGGCGGGGTGTGCAGCATTGGCTGGCGCAATGGTTTTGAAACCTAGAAAATCAATGTTAAAACAACAGCATATTTCACCTGCCAATATCCCTTATGTATTGATGGGTGCGGCTTTGTTGTGGTTTGGTTGGTTTGGTTTTAATGCAGGTTCGGCTGGGAGTGCGGGCGTATTGGCAGTGTCTTCATTCGCGACAACCAATACTGCCGCAGGTGCAGCAGGGTTGGCATGGATGTTTTTGGATGTGGTAAAAGGTAGGAAGCCATCACTTTTGGGTTTCAGTATTGGAGCGGTCGTCGGTTTGGTTGCGATTACGCCGGGAGCAGGTTATGTGGCGATTCCGCAAAGTATTTTCATCGGGTTTATTACCGCAGGTATTTCCAATTATGCGGTCGACTATAAAGGGAAAACCAAGTTGGACGATACTTTGGACGTTTTCCCTTGCCATGGTATTGGTGGTATTGTGGGAATGTTGCTGACGGGAATATTTGCAACGAAAAGCATCAACCCTGCGGGAAACGACGGTCTGCTGTATGGTAATGCAGCGTTCTTTTTTACTCAGTTACAGGCGATGTTGATAGTAGTAGGTTATAGCTTTATAGTGTCCTACGGGATATTTAAAGTGATCAACTATATCGTGCCGATTAGAGTGAGTGAAGAAGAAGAAGAAATCGGTTTGGACAAGACACAACACGGAGAAAATTACTTAGAATATTTAGTTCCGGAAAAATATTAATGCTAATTTGATGTTAATTAAAAAAAGTTTTTATATTTATACCGTGAAGCAAAGGCAGCACTTCTGATACATGGAGCCGCAAGCTATATCGCAACTGTAAGGAAATTATAAAAAAGAAAAAACTACTTAACCTATTATCAATAACTGTAGTGCTTAGAGATTTGTTTTGTATCATACTGCTTTAATTGTTTGCTGTTGACTAACGTAATTAACTCAGCCGACCAATTCATTCAAATTGAATAGTATTGGTCGGCTTTTCTTTTTTGAGTATTTTTACGACTTGCAAACATGAAAAAGTATTTTATGCCAAAGTCTTGCTTACTGTTTTCCCTTTTTAGCTGTGTCGTTTTAGCTGCCTCTGTCAAGGCCCAAAAAGCTCCCGTAGATTACGTCAATCCATTGATAGGTTCGGATGCGCACGGTCACGTATTTGTTGGTGCTAGTCGTCCTTTCGGTGCAGTGCAGATAGGACCGGACAATATTTCTAAAGGTTGGGACTGGTGTTCAGGCTATCATTATTCGGATAGTGTATTGGTCGGTTTTTCGCATACACATCTAAGCGGAACGGGTATTGGAGATTTGGGAGACATCCTGTTTTCTCCCTATACGGGAAAAATCAAAACCGAACCCGGAACGCAGGACAACATTACCTCTGGCTATGGCTCGCATTATAATCATGCAGGTGAAGAAGTAAGACCTGGTTATTACCGCGTGCAGTTGGAAGATTACCGCATTCGAGTGGAGTTGACAGCAACCAATAGGGTTGGCTTTCATAAATATTCCTTTCCTGCTAAAGAGGAAGGGCACATTACGATTGATTTGCAGCATGGGTTGAACTGGGACAAACCTATCCAGACATTTATTAAAAAATTGGACGACCATACGCTTGTTGGTTATCGTTTTTCCAAAGGTTGGGCTCCTGACCAACGTTTGTGGTTTGCCATCAAGACCAATAAGCCCATTAAGGATTTGCAACTATTTGATAGTTCCGCAAATGTTGGAGGTACGGAATTGACTTCTGCAAAAGCGAAAGCCGTTATTTCTTTGGGAAATACGGGTGGAGATTTTTTGTATAAAGTGGGGTTGTCGCCGGTAAGCTATGAAGGTGCATTGAACAATATTGCACAGGAAATACCGGGCTGGGATTTCGAAAAAGTAAAAGACGATGCGCGTAACGACTGGAACAAATCGTTGAGCACGATTGACTATGCTTCCCCTGATGCAAGCAAAAAAACAGTTTTCTATACGGCGTTGTTTCACTCCATGATACAGCCTAGTTTGTTCAATGATTTTGACAAAACGTACAGAGGAACGGACAAGAAAGTGTACGAAAAAGCCCCTTTCAATAACTATACGGTATTCTCATTGTGGGACACTTATCGTGCGTTACATCCACTGATGACTATCATCCAGCCACAACGCGAGAGCGATTTTGTCAATTCCATATTGGCTATTTACCAACAACAAGGTTTTCTGCCTATGTGGCCATTGATGGGAGGGGAGACTTATTGTATGATTGGCTATCCGGCAATTCCGGTGGTTGCGGATGCTATATTGAAAGGTTTCACAGGATTTGATGTGAACCTCGCTTACGAAGCGATGAAAACAACGGCTAATCAGGATACGCTTGGTATCAACTATGTGAAAAACCTGACTTACATCCCTGCGGACAAAGAACCTGAATCCGTTGCGAAAGCTATGGAATACGCTATCAGCGACTATAGTATCGCAAAGGTTGCGGAGAAATTGGGGAAAACCGACGATTACCAATACTATCTGAAACGTAGCAAGCTTTATCAACTATATTTTGACAAATCCGTTGGATTTGTAAGAGGGAAGATGAGCGATGGTTCTTGGAGACCCGGATTTGATCCGTTTGAAGCCAAACATCGTGACAATGACTATACGGAAGGTAATGCTTGGCAATATACTTGGTTGGTTCCTCAGGATGCAAATGGACTTATCAGACTGTTCGGAAGTGACGAGGCTTTTGCCAATAAGTTGGATGGTTTGTTCAATGCGAAAGGAAGCATGGGAGCGGAAGCTTCTCCTGATATTTCCGGTTTGATTGGTATGTACGCACAAGGAAATGAACCGAACCATCACACGCCTTATCTTTATGCTTACGCCGGTCAGCAATGGAAAACCGCTGAGAAAGTTAGACAAATCGGGCGTGAATTTTTCACGGACAAACCGGACGGACTTTGCGGAAATGACGATTGCGGACAGATGAGTGCTTGGTACGTGATATCTTCTTTGGGTTTTTATCCAGTCAATACGGCTGATGGAAATTTCGTTTTCGGTTCACCTTCCATGCCGAAAGCAACAGTGAAAGTTGGAAACAAGAAATTTACCGTTATTGCGGAAAACAACAACGAAAAGAATATCTACATACAATCTGCAACGTTGAATGGAAAACCTTACACCAAGTCCTATATTTCCTACAAGGAAATCATGGCTGGTGGTACGTTGAAATTTGTAATGGGAGCAACGCCAAACAAACAGTTTGGCTTCAATAAGCAAGACCGTCCTTAGATTATAATATTTTCCCAAAAAAATACCTCGCTGAAAATGTATCAGCGAGGTATTTTTTAAAAGTGTATTGGATGTGTTTAGGCTCCCGCCAATACATTTAAATCTTTAACCGAATTGATGCGAATCTGTTTTTTGTTCAGGCTGATAATATTCTCACCGCTCCAGTCGGAGAGTAAGCGTATTACCGTTTCGGTCGAAGTGCCAATGAAATCTGCAATTTCCTCACGACTCAATTTGATATTGAGGTATTGCTCCATGTTTTCGCCATAGGTATTTTTGAAATAAAGCAGCGCATTTGCCAAACGCTCTTTGACAGTTCGTTGAGCCAAATCTTTTTGTTTTTCTTGAGAATTTTCAACTGTCTGCGCCATACTTTGCAAAACGTCCAAAGTCAGCATTGGACTTTTTTTAAGCATGTGCATAAAGCTGTCTTTTGGGATGAAACAAACGTAGGTGTCTTCTATCGCGACTGCGGAATTGTGATACGGATTATTGGAAAAAATAGCATTTTCTCCCGTAACGTCTCCTGCCTGGATGATTTTTAGTATATGTTCTCTTCCGTTTTCACCCGAATTGACCAATTTCACCCTACCGGAACTGATGCAATACAAACCGTTCGGGTAAGTATTTTCCTTGTACAAAAAATCGCCCTTTCTGAAAAATTGACAAGCCTTGTACATGTCAATCTGGTCAAGCTCATCAATATTTAAATGTTTGAATATTGACAAAACCCGCGTGTGGCATTTATTGCATTGACAAAAGCTCGCTTCTTTGTTCATCCTGATGAAAATGAATGTGTGTTTCCTTCTAAATAATTTACAAACTTGGATCGTTAAACGTGTCGCCTTGGTTGATATCTCCGGAAGTTAAGCCTTTTTTAAACCAAAAAACGCGTTGAGCGGAAGTTCCGTGAGTGAAAGCATCGGGCACGGTGTAACCTTGAGCCTTTTTCTGTAGCATGTCATCGCCTATCTGTGTCGCGGCGTTCAGCGCGGACTCTACGTCCGATTCATTGATGACGATTCCGTTTTTCTGTAGAGTTTTGGCATAATGCGCCCAATATCCAGCCAAGAAATCAGCCTGCAATTCCAGTTTGACGGAAAGCCGATTGTATTCTTTTTCACTCACCTTTCCTCTTGCTGCATCCAGTTTATTGGAAAATCCTAAAAGATTTTGGATATGGTGTCCAAATTCATGTGCGACGACATAAGCGCGCGCAAAATCTCCAGATGCATTGAATTTGCTTTCCAGTTCTTGAAAAAAGGATAAGTCCAAATATATTTTTTCATCGCCGGGGCAATAAAATGGTCCCATGGCAGAACTACCCTCTCCACATGCAGTTTGTTCAGAACCTGTGTACATCAGCAAATTGGGAGATTGGAAAGTCTTGTTCCATTGACCGAACTGTTGTTGCCATACAGTTTTGCAACTTCTGAAAACATTTTCAGCCAATACGCGTTCATTTTTTTCTTCTGCAGATTCCTGATAAGGTTGGTCGGATTGTTGTGTTTGTTGCGGTACGACATTATTGACCTGATTGAGCATTTGCATGGGATTTTTTCCCATCAATAGAGCTATAATGACAACTACAATTGTTCCGATACCGCCGATGGCGACCTTACGTCCTCCACCGCCACGTCGGTCCTCGATATTGCTATTGTCGTTTTCGTCAGGATTGGTAAATTGCATAGGGTCAATAATTTTTATTTGATAAATTAAGTTTTGTTAACGTTTTTTTACCCTGTAAAATTGCACAAAATTACGGAAAATGGAAAGTGGAAAAAATCCTTGGCAAATAATTGATACCAAAGAAATATATGAGAATCCGTGGATTAGGCTGACAGAGTACCAAGTGCTCAATCCGGCTGGCAATCCCGGTATTTACGGAAAAGTCCATTTTCAAAACCGCGCAATCGGCATTGTCGCTATGGATACGGAAGACAATGTATATCTCGTGCAGCAGTTTCGCTTTGCGATAGACCAGGCGACTTGGGAAATACCCGAAGGCGGAGGTCCGTTCGACGAAACGCCGTTGGCTGCGGCCAAAAGGGAGTTGCAGGAAGAAACCGGTCTAAAAGCGGAAAATTGGGAAGAACTGCTTACAATCCATACGTCCAATAGCGTGACGGATGAGATTGGTTATGTTTTCTTGGCAACGGGGCTCAGTCAGCACGAAACTAATTTTGAAGAAACGGAAGATATTCGGATAAAGAAAATACCGTTCGAAAACGTATTGGACGATGTGATGTCCGGGAAAATAACGGATTCACTGACGATGGCGGCGATATTGAAACTGCAGGTGCTCAGAAGTCAGAGATAAACGAGCCTACTTCTATATAAAATAATTGTAGGCTCGCGATTTTTTTAAAAGGTATAACCTATAGTGGCTAACATATTTCTGCGCATTTGTGGGCTCACGACTGTTTGTCCACTAAAATATATTTTGTCTGTAATGTTGTTTAGTTTCAATGCGATATGCAGTTTTTGGATGTCGTAAAAAATACTTGCATTTAATAGTGTGTATTCGGGAAAGACGAAAGATCCAATCGTAGTCGTATTAACTGAATAATTTTTACCAATATAATTGCCGCCAAATCCAATTCCCAAACCTTTGAACGTCCCGTTTAAAAGACGTTGGCTAATCCATAGATTGGCAAGATTGGCTGGACCTGAAGAGTTGGGGCGCAATCCATAGGTACTTGGCGCGGATTCGACAAATTTACTGTTGTTATAACCATAACCTGCCAATATATTAAGTCCGGGAAGCGGATTGGCTGTTAGGTCAAACTCAAAACCCCTGCTCCTTTGTGTACCATCCTGAACATAGATAGCGTATGAACTGCCGTCTTTCTCCACGTTGGTGGTAAGTAACATGTTGGATACCTTTATATCGTAATAACTTGTTGATATGTCCAGTTTGCCACTCAGTAGATGGAACTTCATGCCTCCCTCATATTGTTTTGCTTGCTGGGGTTTCATCACACCAGAATATTCGGGTAGAGGTTGCGATACGGGTGATACATTACTGAAGCCGTTAAGGTAGTTGGCAAATACTGAAAACTTATTTTTGATGATTTCGTAAACGAGTCCAAACTTAGGCGAAAATGCAGTTTGATTGTATTTAGAACTAGCTACCAAAATGTTTGTTAGATTATTGGTTGTACCCTTGCTGGTATAACGATCCAATCTTAATCCCACATTTGCGGAAAAGTTTTCTGTAAAATTGAATACGTCCGATACATAGGCACTATAAATACTTACTTGCGTACGGTTATCTGTATACGCAAGCGTACTTTTTGCCAGAGCTGCATCCACGGTATTGGCCATTAATTTCCGGTAGGGAACACTAGTATTGGCTGTTCCCATTATTGTGTCATATATGATATAGGGCGATTGTTCATTGTTGATGTTCTGTTGCAGATAATCAATGCCTCCAACGAATCTGTTTCTAAATCTTCCAATCTTGAAATCTGCAATAAAATTTTGTTGAATATCGATGTTTTGATTTGCCGTATTTTGATAATTAATAGTCCGTTGCAGAGAGTCGTCGGTAGCCATCCTCATAAATTCATATTGATAATAGCCGTTAGACCTACGCGTATTGCTTGCGATGATGGTTTGTGATGTCCAGTTCTCACATAGCTTATAGTTAATCAGAGCTTTGAGATTGATGGTTGGTGTTTTGATTGTGATGTCGTTGCTAGTAAGAGATCTCTCCCAGTTGAAATTGAGCGCATCGGGAGTAGTAGCAATTAGCTTTCTGGTTCTGTTCAAGAAAATAGCAAGAGGATTAGTCCCCTCCGTGCTATTGAAATTGAAGTCAATATCAACGAATAACCTTTCATTGGGTTGGTATCTGAAACTTTGCGCAATAAAAAAAGACCTTTTAAATCCCGCATCCTGAAAACTTTTTTGGTATTGGAAAGCAGCGTTTGTCCTATAAAGGAGTGTTTTTTCCTTGTTCAGAGGTCCGTATAAATCCACGGACGCTCTATTCATACCAAAACTACCAATAGTAAGGTTGACTTCGCCACCGCTATATGTTTTGGGTCTTTTCGTTACAATATTGACAAGCCCACCGAAAGAAGTAAGAACGCCTCCGTAAAGTGTGGCGGACGGACCTTTCAGTACTTCCACTCTTTCTACGAATGAAGGGTCATACTCCGCATTGGTCTGCGTGGGGATGCCGTCTACCATTGTAGCCTCAACATTGAAACCCCGAATGGTGTATTGACTACCGCCACCTGTGCTGATATATCGGTTACTACTTACCTTATACACGCCTGTAGCATTTTTCAGTACATCGCTAAAATCCATGATCACTTGTTCCTGAATCACAGCTCTATTGATAGTACTGTATGATTGAGGATTTTCTAAATTTTTCAAAGGAAGCTTTGCTATGAAATCGCTGGAAGTCTGTGCATATCTAGGTTTTCCACTGTTTACGACAACTTCTTCCAATTGTTTGGAGAAAAAATCCACAACAATGTCAAGGTTTTTTCCAAGTTGATTTTCCACCAAAATATCCTGATTGAAAATTGTGTCCCTTCCGTTCAAAATTAGAAACCGATGAACGCCCGTTTGAATAGATGGTATGGAATAATTACCGTCGGCATCCGAATGGAAAATCTTGCTTTCCTGGTCAATTTTTATAGTAACATTCGCAATAGGGTCCAGATCCTTATCTTTTATGGAACCCTTGAGACTCGTATTTTGCTTGTTCTGGGCAGAGATGTTGGATGAGATAATTAATAGAAGTGCAATGGCATTGAGATAGTTAAGCCTTTTTTTTGAAAACATTTATTTTGGTTTTGGCAAAAATATCTGTACCAAACAAATGTCATTGACGAGATTGGGAAAAACATTTATAATATCAGGAAATATTACAGAATATCTGATAATTGAGCTCAGATCGATAGCTAAATATTTCTAAATGTGCGACAAATAGATGCAGACTAGAATGTTCTGGCAATTTGCCAGAACATTCTAGTTAAATGGGTTTGCTGCTTTTGCCGGAGTTACGTAATCTTTTATCTGGTCAACAAAATTCGTCAGTACCGGATAATGCACAATAAGACAAGATATGATGATAAATACAATTCCATACAATGCTCCAAACAGATGTGCGGAGTGATTGATATTGCCAGTTCCTTTTTTATCTAAATACGCCGACAAAATCACATATAGAACCCCATATATAAAAGATGGTATTGGAATGGGTATAAGCATGAGATAAAGGGAACTTGTAGGCCTGAGCACAATTAGTGCAAATACAACGGACGATACGGCTCCGGATGCTCCCAAACTCATATAATAGGTATTGTCCTTATTTTTAATGTAAGTTGGAATACTACTTATGAGTAATGCAGAGGCATAAAAAAATAGGTAAACAATATAGCCGAGACCCAATCCGAATTTATATACTATAAAATCTTCTAAAAAATCTCCAAAACTATACAACGCAATCATATTGAAAATCAGGTGTCCAATATCCGCATGTATCAACCCATGGCTGAAAAAACGGTACCATTCCTTGTTCTGTGCTATTGCCGGTGGATAGAATATGAGTTTGTTGATTAAATCTCTATTGGAAAAACCAATGAAAGACACAATAGAGGTAGCAACGACGATGATTAATGTTAGGTTAAATGTCATGTTGTTTCTTTAGTACAGCTTTCTTACTTTGATAGTGCCTTTTACGGTTTTCAACAGTTTGAAAGCCTGTTCCGATAATTTTTTGTCCACGTCCAATACCACGTAACCGATACTATCATTGGTTTTCAAATATTGTCCTAAGATGTTGATGTTGTGTTTGGAAAGTTCCGTGTTGATGGCACTCATCACGCCCGGTATATTTTCATGGACGTGCAATATACGATGTGCAGTCGGATGTGGTGGCAAACTTAACGAAGGAACTGTCAGCGAGCCGTCAGTAATACCGTTTTCCAGGTATTTGAAAAGTTTGTTGCTCACGTCAATACCGATATTTTCCTGCGCCTCTTCCGTAGAGCCTCCAATATGTGGAGTCAACAAAACATTGGGAATGCCTTGCAGTCCACACTCAAATTTGTCACCGTTTTTCTGCGGTTCAGTTGGGAATACGTCAATAGCTGCACCGCTGATATGTCCGCTGCGCAATGCTTTTTCCAATGCGTCTAGGTCTACAACAGTTCCGCGAGCATCATTGATGAGTATTGCTCCTTTTTTGAAATCCTTGATATTCTTTTCGTTGATGAGGTTATGTGTAGCTTCGATTTCCGGTACGTGTAGGGAAACAATGTCCGATTTACCCAATACCTCTTTCATGGTTTTGCAGGAGGTTGCATTGCCCAATGGCAATTTTATATCCGTATCGTAAAACAAAACTTTCATGCCCATCGACTCAGCCAACACGCTCAATTGCGAACCAATATTGCCGTATCCGATAATGCCTAATGTTTTGCCACGAAGTTCATGGCTGCCCGTTGCGGACTTGTCCCAGAGACCTTTATGTGCAAGTTCGTTTTTCTCAAAAATCCTTCGGATGAGCATGATGGACGTACCGATGACCAGCTCCGCTACGCTGCGCGTATTGCTGTATGGTGCATTGAAGACCGCGACACCTTCTTCCGTTGCGGTATTAAGGTCTACTTGGTTTGTTCCAATACAGAAACATCCGATAGCCTGTAGTTTTTGAGCCGCGTTTATTACCTTTTTAGTGATTTGCGTCTTGGAACGGATACCGATTAAGTGCACGTCCTTAATGGCTTCGACAAGTTCGTCTTCGTCCATTGCCTTCGACAATTTGACAACGTCGGTATATCCGTTTTCTTTGAATTTTTCCACCGCTCTGTCACTTATATTTTCCAAAAAGAGGATTTTTATTTTCTCTTTCGGATAGCTGGTAATAGTCGTCATCTCTTATATTTTTCTGTGTATAGTGAGTAAATTTAAAACACCCCATTTTGCCTAACGAGAGGGTAAATATAAATAAAATCCCCCCGAAAAAGATTCCGGAGGGATTAAAATATTTGCAGATGTAAACTGAATTATTTTGACGTTTTCGCTGCGTAACGTTTTTTGAATTTATCGATACGTCCTGCAGTGTCGACCAATACGTTTTTACCTGTGTAAAAAGGGTGTGACGTATTGGAAATTTCCAGTTTGATTACTGGATATTCGTTTCCGTCTTCCCATTGGATGGTTTCGCTGGATCTGGTAGTGGATTTACCTAAGAATGTTTCACCGTTACTCATGTCTTTGAATACAACGAAACGGTAGTTTTCTGGATGGATACCTTTTTTCATAAAATGATTT
The DNA here is from genome assembly GCA_015655435.1 of Chitinophagales bacterium. GTDB lineage: Bacteria > Bacteroidota > Bacteroidia > Chitinophagales > Chitinophagaceae > Rhizosphaericola. The sequence continues at coordinate 14,411 of JAATFC010000092.1, forward strand.
TATTTAGGCTGCACGGTTTTTGCCGTACATTTTTTAAAAATAGAGGTGCAAAAGTAGGATAACTATTGCATATTGCCAATTCTTTTTTGCTTCTGTCTGGTTATAATCAGTCCAATAAAGCCAACTGCAAAGAAAAGTACCAACGCCAATATGGAACTGCGCATATTGCCCGTAAGGTTTTCGATAAAACCAAAGCTAAACATGCCCAATACGATGGCAACTTTTTCCGTCACGTCGTAGAAGCTGAAAAAGGACGCGGTATTCTCAGTTTCGGGCATCAGTTTGGCATAAGTGGAACGGCTCAACGACTGGATGCCGCCCATAACCAAACCAACCAATGTCGCTACTATATAAAATCCGTTGATAGTAGTGATGAAATACGCCAATATACAAACGCCTATCCAAACCAAAACGGTCAGCATCAATACGCGTACATTGCCGAACTTATCAGAAAGTTTTGCCATAAGGTAAGCTCCTGCAATCGCTACAACTTGTATTATCAATATAGACAAAATCAGTTTGTCCGTAGGAACGCCGATTACTTGACTTCCGAACAATGCTGCTGCCAGCATTACCGTCTGCACGCCCATGCTGTAACAGAAAAAAGAGAAAAGATAGTTACGCAAAACTGGCATCTGCTTGATTTCCTGCCAGACGAGTTTCAATGCGGAAAGCGCTTTTACGTGTTGTTTTTTGACATGGTTGATAGGACTGGGGAGCGTTTTGAAAGTTATTTGTGCAAAACCAATCCACCAGATACCGACCAACAAAAACGAAATACGGGAAGCTGAACCTTCATCCAAGCCAAATGGTTTTGCAATAATCAATACGAAACATATAATCTGCAAAATCACACTTCCAATATAACCGAACGCAAATCCTTTTGCGCTGACTTTGTCCTGCTCTTCAGGCGGAGCAATTTCGGGTAAATAAGCATTGTAAAATACCAAACTTCCACAATATCCAATCGCTGCCAATATGCAGCAGATAATCCCCAAGGATAAAGTTTCCGCTTTGAAGAAAAACAAAACACAGCAAGCTATAGAACCTAGCGTGCAAAAGAATCGCAGGAACTTTTTCTTGCTGCCGTGTGTGTCCGCAATGGACGAAAGAAATGGCGATATAATTGCAATAATCAAATAGGCAAATGCGATTACATAAGTATATAGGGTTCCGCTTTCCAACTGCAAGCCAAAAAACGAAACCTTGTGGTCGATAACCTTACCACTCGCATCTTTGATGGACGTTACCGCATCGTAATATGCTGGGAATATGGTGGACGTAATGACGAGATTGTAGGCACTATTTGCCCAATCGTACATCGCCCAGCCGTTGGTGACTTTTTTGGAACTTTTGAGCATATATTAATGTAAAATTCCTTTGTAATACAATACCAGTAAAATAGCACCTACGATAATCCTATACCAGCCAAAAAGCTTGAACCCATGTTTTTGCAAATATCCAATAAAAAACTTGATGGCTAATAGTGCAACCACGAAAGCTATTATATTGCCGACAGCCAACAACATCAGGTTGTGGGTGTCTTTTAGCATTTCTGGGGTTTCTTTGAACGCTTTTAAAAGTTTGTAGCCTGTTGCTGCACACATTGTAGGAACCGCTAGGAAAAAGGAAAACTCAGCGGCCAGGTTGCGAGTCAGCTTTTGCTGCATGCCACCGATAATACTCGCTGCACTTCGACTCGTTCCCGGAATCATAGCCAGGCATTGCCAAAGACCGATGGAGAAAGCACGTTTCATCGAAATGTCTTTTTCGTCGGAGATAGTTGGATTTTTAAAAATACTGTCAATGCCCAACAATATAAAACCTCCGACAAACAAAGTAATGGCGACAACTAAAGGTGTCTCCAATAATTTATCGATCTTGTCCGAAAACAATGCTCCCAATATCAATGCTGGAATGACTGCAACGATTAGTTTTAGGTAAAAGTTCCACTTGTTGAGCGGGAAAAATTTCTTACGGTAAAAAACAATAACGGAAAGAATCGCACCCAACTGAATGACGATTTCAAACAGTTTGGTAAAATCATTGCTGTCAATGCCCATAAGCGAACTCGCAATAATCATATGTCCTGTGGATGAAATCGGGAGAAACTCTGTCAGTCCTTCGATGATTGCGAGAATGACGGTCTGAAATAAATCCATGTTTTGTGAAATTTCTGCAAAGAAAAGGTATTTGCTGAATTAATTCTGAGTATTGGTAGAAGAGCACAATTAGATAATGAGGGAAGTTGGAAAGCAAACCTCATCTGGCTTTCGCCACCTTCCCTTATGTGGACTTCTATTAAGCATTGTCAATCGTCAATCATCAATTGTCCATTAAGTAACTAAGCTTTCGGGTGAGCCTGTTTGAATACGGATTTGAGTTTTTCGATGGTGTTGTGCGTGTATACTTGGGTTGCGGCAAGGCTGGCGTGCCCCAATAGTTCTTTTACGGCGTTCAAGTCCGCTCCGTTGTTCAACAACTGTGTAGCAAAAGTGTGGCGCAATAGGTGCGGACTTTTCTTTTGCAGAGAAGTGATTCCGTTGAGGTATTGGCGCACGATATTATAGACATATTTTGGGTAAAGTTCTTTACCGTTTGCCAATACAAGCAAATAGGGATGCGGATTTTCGGACGTCGGTCTTTCTTTTATATATGATTCGATTTCCGAAATAAGGTCGTTGCTGATGGGTAATATGCGTTCCTTGTTGCCTTTACCCAATACTTTCAGTTGCCCGTTTATTTTGTCGATATTGAGTATGTCAATATGGATAAGTTCGTCACGGCGCATCCCTGTTTCGTAAAGTATCTTGATGATTAGGTTTTGGTTTCTCGCATCCCAAGGTTTTATATTGGAACTGGTTTCCGTTTCGTTTTCTTTTGCCTCCTGAAATTTTTCCGTTTCTTTTTCGGTTAAAAAAGAAGGCAGACGCTTGTTAAGTTTGGGTAAAATGAGCGAACTCAATGGCGTTGCCGCTACGTTTCCTTCTCTTAAATGAAAGCGAAAAAAGGACTTCAGGGCGGATATTTTCCTTCGAATAGTTCTTGCAGAGTCATCCTCGTCGTTCTTGAGCGAAGCCATCCATGAGCGTGCTGCCACGGACGTAATTTCCTCAATATGGAAAATCTCCATTTCCTTTTCAAAAAAGACTTGCGCCTGCAACAAGTCCGTCCGATAGGAAACTGCGGTATGTTGCGAATACCGTTTTTCATATTGGACATAGTTAAGGAATTGTTCGATGCAGGTTGTTATTTCCATATTGCAAAGTGAAAAGTAAAAAAAGTCAAAGTGAAAATTGGATTGCTCATCTATCCTGTGTGTTGAACCTTGTCCCAAACCTTTCTCTTTTAAGAGAAGGACAGTAAATATACGCCAAGTCCTCTCCATTTGGAGAGGATTTAGGTGAGGCTATCCTAACCTAAATTATGCGCATAAAAATAGCCATAAAGTCTGACTTTATGGCTACCAATACGTTTTATCGAGTAAAACTAGGCTTCGATTTTACCGGAAGCTATCTGTTGTTTGTAGATTGCTTTCAGCACTTTTGTACGATGAACCACGGATGGTTTCGTGAAGCTCTGACGTTCTCTAAGCTGCAACAATGTCTTGCTCTTCTCAAATTTCTTTTTATACTTTTTGAGCGCTTTGTCGATGTTTTCGCAATCTTTTGAATCGATAATCAGCATAACGGTTTATACCCCCTTTAGTTAAATAATCCTGCAAAAATAATGTCTTGCTCCCGAATATCCAAATTAATTGACCATTGACTGTGGATGATTGAAAATGGATTTATTGATAGTGGTTTTATTGGTGGAAATACCAAGGTTGCCGTTGTTCAAGCCGTTGTTGGTGTTGTCACCAACAACCAAACCCTTAATCAATCCGCTTAATATTAGCTCCCAAAGCATTTAATCGACTATCAATGTATTGGTAACCGCGGTCAATCTGTTCAATGTTTTGGATGGTACTTTTACCTTCCGCGCTCATCGCCGCAATCAGCAATGCTTGTCCTGCACGGATGTCCGGACTGGTCATGGTGATGCCACGAAGCGCATGTTTCCTACCCAAACCGATAACCGTTGCACGATGTGGGTCGCACAAGATGACTTGTGCACCCATGTCAATCAGCTTGTCCGTAAAAAACAATCGGCTTTCAAACATTTTCTGGTGTATCAATACGCTGCCGATTGCCTGCGTGGCAACGACCAATACGATGCTCAACAAATCCGGTGTGAATCCCGGCCACGGCGCATCATACATCGTCAATATGCCTCCATCCAGATAGGTGCTGATTTCGTAAGAGTCTTGCGCTGGTACATAGATATCGTCTCCGCGAAATTCCATTTGAATGCCAAGTTGCTGGAATTTTTCGGGGATAATGCCCAACTGGTCGATGCGGGCATTTTTGATAGTGATTTCTCCTTGTGTCATTGCCGCCATACCGATGAAACTTCCCACTTCAATCATGTCGGGCAGCATTGTATGTTCCGTACCGTTCATTGTGGAAACACCTTCTATTGTCAAGAGATTGCTTCCAATATTGGAAATCTTTGCGCCCATGCGGTTGAGCATTTTGCAAAGTTGCTGGATGTACGGTTCGCATGCCGCATTGTATATAGTTGTAGTTCCTTCCGCCATGACCGCCGCCATAAGTATATTGGCTGTACCCGTAACGGAAGGTTCGTCCAATAGCATATCGCAGCCTTTTAGAACTGTTGCTTCCAATTCAAAAAAACTGGAGTCGTTATGGTAAATAAACTGTGTTCCCAATTTTTCAAAACCGACAATATGCGTGTCGAGTCTGCGTCTCCCGATTTTGTCGCCCCCCGGTTTTGGTATATAAGCTTTGTGGAAACGCGCCAGCATTGGACCGGCAATCATCACGCTGCCTCTTAGCCTGCCGCCTTTTTTACGAAAAGCTTCCGAACTGAAATATTCCAAATCGACATTGTCTGCTTGGAAAGAACAAGTGTGACGGTTGATACGGTTGACTTTCACTCCAAGGTCCGCCAGCAGTTCTATCTGCAGATTGACGTCCAATATATCCGGAATGTTGTGGATGATTACTTCCTCTGAGGTCAACAAAACTGCAGAAATAATCTGCAATGCTTCATTTTTTGCGCCTTGTGGCGTGATTTCGCCTTTTAATTTTGTGCCGCCTATAACTTCAAAACTCGCCATTGATTTCGCTTTTGGCAAATGTAAAAGAAATGATGACGTAGTCTTTGGGAATTTTCATTATTTTTATTTCGAGAAAAACAGTGTCTGCTGATTTATGAGAAATGAAAAAATATACCAACTGGCTCTTGCCTGCATTCCTAATATCGGTCCTGTCCAAGTCAAGCGTTTATTGGAACATTACGAAAAGCCACAATATATTTTCGAGGCGAGTTACAAGGAACTGAAATGCTTTGAAAATATAGGCGAATCGAGAGCCAAGGACATCAAGGATTTCCAGGGTTTTGACATGGCGGAACGGGAATTGGAGTTTATGGAAAAACATGATATTGATTTGATTTTTTGTACGGATAGTCAATATCCGAAACGATTGCAAAACTGTCCCGATCCTCCGATATTTCTCTTTGCGAAAGGAAACATGAAGTTGAACGCGACAAAAGCGGTTTCCATTGTCGGCACGCGTCTCAATTCCCAATATGGAAAAAATGTTACGGAAGAATTGATTAGATATTTAAAAGAACAAAACGACATATTGGTCGTGAGTGGTTTGGCATTTGGTATTGACGCCATTGCGCATCAGGCTTGTTTGGACAATGATATTCCGACTGTTGGTGTATTGGGGCATGGTTTGGGTTCCATCTATCCGCATCAACACAAGTCTTTAGCCGAAAAAATGATGGAAAACAACGGCGGTATTTTGTCCGAATTGTTTCATGATGTTGCTCCGGACAGGTACAATTTCCCACGCAGAAATAGGGTAGTGGCGGGCATGGCGGACGCAACTATCGTTATCGAAACAGCAACGAAAGGCGGAAGTATCATCACTGCCAATCTTGCCAACGATTATAACCGTGATGTATTTGCCGTGCCGGGAAAAATAACAGATGCCAAAAGTGAAGGTTGCAACTGGCTCATTGCCAACAAAAAAGCGGAATTGTTCACGTCTGCAAAAGAGTTTGTCAAGTTTATGGGTTGGGACGAAGTGAAGAAAACAAAGAAGGCAAAACAACGCCAGCTTTTCCCTGATTTGGATGAAAACGAAACAGTTTTGTATAA
>JAATFC010000222.1 GCA_015655435.1 Chitinophagales bacterium
GTTCTAATTTCCCTATTGGGTCTTTAGTTCGAAAATAGCGGAAAACCGTGTCAGATATTGACACGGTTTTCTTTTTTGCATGTATTCTAAATGGATTTGGGTTCATTTTTTGAAAAAAGTATTATCAACTTGTCTTATTTTCGCTCTCCTTGATTTCTTTCAGGTTTAAAATATACAAGCAACAGTTATGAAAGTGATGAAATTTGGCGGAACCAGTGTTGGCAAGCCAGACCGTATGTTACAAGTAGCGGAGTTGATTACTGCCGATAGCGAACCGAAAATCGTTGTGTTGAGTGCCTTGAGTGGCACAACCAATTCTCTTGTGCAGATAGGAGACAGGTTGGCAGCTTATGACAAAGAAGGTGCAGAACAAGTAATCGAAACTTTATACGACCATTACAAACAGTTCATCCAAAATCTTTTCAAAACGGACGAATATCGCCAGAAAGCGTTAACTGTTATTGGAGAGCATTTTGAGTTTCTGCATATCATATTGAAAATATCTTTCAGCGAAGCACTTTCCAAAGACATATTGGCACAAGGTGAGTTGATGAGTACCAAACTGTTTGACTTGTATCTGGAAGAAAACAAAATCGACCATTTGCTGATTCCGGCATTGGAATTTATGAGTATTGACAGTGAGGGCGAACCGCACCTTTCCGTCATCAAACATAAGCTGGAAGCTATATTGGCTAAGCATACAGACAAAAAACTTTTCGTTACGCAAGGATATATTTGCCGCAATGCAAGAGGTGAGGTTGATAACCTGAAACGTGGCGGTAGTGACTATACTGCGTCTTTGATAGCTGCGGCTATTCAGGCTTCCGTTTGCGAAATATGGACGGACATTGACGGTATGCACAACAATGACCCTCGCGTTGTAGACAAAACTTTGCCTATTGAAGAACTGAGTTTTGATGAAGCATCCGAACTAGCATATTTTGGAGCAAAAATTTTGCATCCGACTTGTATATGGCCGGCACAACAGACGCACGTTCCTGTAAAGTTGCTCAATACAATGGAGCCAACGGCAAAAGGAACAACTATACAGCAAAACGTGGATACGCACGGTGCAAAAGCCGTTGCGGCAAAAGAGGGTATCATAGCTATCAAGATAAAAAGTAGCCGTATGTTGTTGGCTTATGGTTTTCTGCGTAAGGTATTTGAGGTTTTTGAAAAATACAAGACGGCAATTGACATGATTACCACTTCTGAAGTTGCTGTTTCCGTTACGATAGACAATGACGAATTTCTAAAGGAAATAGTACAGGAATTAGAGCCATTTGGTATTGTGGAGGTAGATCGTGACATGACTATCGTGTCTGTTGTGGGCGACCATATTGCAGAAACGCAGGACGTATTGAAAGGATTGTTTGACAGTATTCATGACATCCCTGTTCGTATGATTAGCTACGGTGGTAGTTTGCATAATATTTCGTTCCTCGTCCAAAACCAATGTAAACTACCAATGTTGCAATTGATTAATAAAGGAGTTTTTGGGTTGTAGGATATAATGGGATTGATACAAGCTTGAATGTCTTTGAAGTAAATTAAACAAAAAATCCGGAAAGTTAACTTTCCGGATTTTTGCTTGATGATGTTGTTTTTTCTTTTTTGTCAGGACTTGCTTTCCATCTATTGGAATCCTTGAGCTGCTTGGCAATGACCCATTCTATCTGTCCATTTACACTTCGAAACTCGTCCGAAGCCCATTTTTCCAGCATATCGTACATTTCCTGGTCTATCCTCAGTACAAATGTCTTTTTATCCTTCATGGTCAAAATTCCTCTATTGGTACAAAGTACCGGTGTTCAATACGGGAGATGCTGCTTTCTCGCCACAGAGTACAACCATTAGATTGCTGACCATGGCAGCTTTCTTTTCATCGTCAAGGTGTACGATGTCTTTTTTGGAAAGCATTTCGAGAGCCGTTTCCACCATTCCTACTGCACCTTCCACAATTTTGGTACGTGCTGCGACGATGGCAGTCGCCTGTTGGCGTTGTAGCATGGCGCTTGCAATCTCGGGAGCATAAGCTAGATGGCTGATTTTGGCCTCCAACACATGGACTCCCGCAAATGCCAAACGTTCGTTCAGTTCTTCCATCAATAGTTTGGTAACTTTTTCTGTTCCGCCACGTAGTGTGATGGTTGCTTTTTCATCTTCAAAATTGTCATATGGGAAGCTGGATGCCAAGTGACGTACCGCGGCTTCGCTTTGTACTTTTACATAATTCATGTATTGGGAAACCTCAAATGCGGCTTTGTAAGTGTCCTTGACTTGCCAGACAATAACGGCGGCTATTTCGATGGGATTTCCCAGGCTGTCGTTGACTTTGAGTTTGGCACTTTCCATGTTTTCCGCACGTAGTGAAACAGTAAATTTACGGTAAAGCGGATTGACGAAAAGTAGCCCGTTGGATTTGATTGTGCCAACATATTTTCCGAAGAAAACGCAAACTTTAGAATGGTTGGGATTGATGACGACAATACCTTTCAGTAGGAAAATGCCTATTGCTGCGCAGACAGAGCCCAGCAAGATGAGCAGGTAATATGCTTGAGCACCTCCAGTATAGAAAAGGTAGCCTCCAATGAGCAATAATACAATGCCTAGCAGGAGAGCCAGAAAGCCTGAAACGGGATTTAGTGTTTTTTCCATTTGATATTAATTTGATATCAAATATATGTCAAAAAGATAACATACTAAGAAAAGGCGTCAAAATTTTTTCTTACAACCTTTCTATTGCCCTAAACCA
>JAATFC010000151.1 GCA_015655435.1 Chitinophagales bacterium
ACCTATCGCCCCATCAAAAAGCTGAACATTCGTTTAGGTGCAAGTTATTCCAGCAGTAAAGACCGATCCGGCATGACAGGATATAATAGCTTTCTTATCAATGGACGTCGTATACCCTATTTGGAGCTACGTTCCTCTGAAGGGGAGGCCATGGTGGTTCCTCCGTATTACAGGACATCGTTTACGGATACATTTGGTTCTGGTCTGTTACAAAATTGGAATTATATACCGCTCGAAGACTATAAACACAATGTTACCAGAACGAGAATAGAACAACTGATTGCCAACGTCGCGGCCGACTATACCATTTTTTCCGGGCTCTCGCTTTCTTTACAGTACCAATACCAGAAACAACGGACCAATACGGAAAATCTGGCAGACCGGGAAAGTTACAGTACAAGAAACCTGATCAACTATTACAGTATTGTAGATTACTATACACATACGGTTTCATACAGGGTACCTTTAGGAGACGTATTGTCCCTGACTTATGCAGACATGCAATCATGGAATAGTCGTGGACAGCTAGATTATGAGAAAAAAGTGGGTATACACAGCATATCAGCCTTATTGGGAATGGAGATACGGGAAATTCGTAACGAATCCAACAGCAATAAATTCTATGGGTACAATGAGGATCCTCTTTACTACAGCCCTATAGATATGGTAAACAGTTACCCGACCGTTTTCGGTGGCCTGGGGCAAATCGGAGGCTTCGGGTCCCTAGCCCGTACCAACACCCGTTTCGTTTCCGAGTTTGCCAATGGCTCCTACACCCTATCGGAGAAATATACCCTCTCCGGTAGTCTGCGTCGAGACGGAGCCAATGTATTCGGTCTCTCCACAAATGACCGTTGGAAACCGCTCTGGTCGATCGGATTAGGCTGGGATCTTCACAAGGAACCGTTTTTCCGTGTTCCCTCTATGTCTTTTCTACGATTGACTGCTACAGTGGGAGCAAGCGGCAACGTGGATGTGGGTAGATCCGCAATGGCGGTAACAACTTCGGGAAACAATGCAACCACAGGTTTTCCTTTCCAGCTGGTGACAACCTTAAATAATCCGTCACTCAGATGGGAACAATCGAAACAATATAATTTCCGTATGGAGTTCGAAGTATTCAAGACCCGTTTGTCTGGATCCATAGAGTATTACCTTAAATACGGAAATGATCTTTATGGCGAAGCTCCCTATGACTATACGGGCTGGGGGTATCAGTCGGTATTGACCAGAAACGTGGCCAATATGGAGGGGAGAGGGTTGGATGTAATCGTAAACGGGAAGTTGGCGGAAGGACCTTTTTCGTGGAATGCACGGCTTTTATTGAGCCGTTATACGGATAAAACAACAAAATATTTTTCAGAAACCGCACAACGCCCTTACAATACGCTTGGTGGCGGTGGCAAAATAAATCCTGTGGTTGGATACCCTTTATATGCCCTGTCTACTTACAAATGGGCCGGACTTGATAACAACGGTAATCCCCAGGGGTTCCTGGACGGAGTGAAAAGCACCGATTATACTGCGATAAGCAATGCGGCATACAACGATCCACAAAACGGATCCCTTGTTTATCTTGGATCAGGTAACCCTTTGTGGTTTGGTGCTCTTTGGAACGAAATAAACTGGAAGTCCTTCACGGTGTCCTTCAACCTCGCGTTCAAGTTCAAGTATTATCTGATGAAACCTGCACTGTCCTATTCCTCCGTTGTGAACGGTTTAAGTACGGGTACCGGTGATTACCAAAACAGATGGAAAACTGAAGGCGATGAAAACAAGACAAACATTCCGTCATTTGTCTATCCATTGGACGGTTACAGGGACGGCTTTTTTGGAAGTTCGGAAGTCAATGCAATAAAAGGGGACCACATAAGGCTCCAGTTCGTAAACCTGTCATACACAATGGGAACAAAGAACCATAGCATGTTCAAACAGTTTCAATGCTATGGCAATATTTCTAACCTAGGTATCCTATGGCGAGCAAACAAAGCTAATATAGATCCTGACTATATCGGTTCTTTTCCCGCGCCCAAAATATTGTCCCTAGGTGTTAAAGCAAGTTTTTAATTCCAAAATATCTTAAAAAACATGAAACAGACATTTCAACTCTCTGTACGGGTAATAGGTATTGTATTGATATTATCTTGTAACAAATTTCTGGATGAAAAGGCAGACAAAAGTCTCAATACACCGTCTACGATCAACGATGCCCAGGCCTTGCTGGACGATGGACAAAGAATGAACGAGACTGTAACCCCTGGATATGGCGAAAATGCAGCAGACGACTATTTCTTGCCAGCAACCACCTATGCAGGACTAACGAAGTCAAACCAACAGTTTTATCTTTGGGACAGTACATTTGTCCAACCTCAAGGTACAAACGACTGGAGCAAGTCTTATCTTCCCATCTATAATAGTAATCTTGCCCTTGAAATATTGAATAAGCAGATACCGAATGCCACTAATATAATGGTGTGGAAAAATGCAATGGGTTCTGCCCTCTTTTTTCGATCTTTCTTTATGTTCAAATTATTACAGGATTATGCAAAAGCCTATGACATATCAACTGCCGGAAAAGATCCGGGAATCGTACTGCGCCTGTCTTCAGACTTTAATATTCCTTCCGTTAGATCCTCCGTTGAAGACTGCTATCGCCAAATCATTATAGACGCACAATCGTCATCAGCTTACCTACCGGAATTGCCCCAACATGTTTACCGACCGTCGAAAGCGGCTGCATTCGGACTGTTGGCACAGATATACCTTTCCATGCACAGCTATGATTCTTCTGCCAGATATGCGGATTCCTGCCTAACGATCAAAAAAGAACTTATGGACCTTAACGGCGACGGGGACATAAACGGAAGCCTAAGTGCCAACATGCCGTTCAAAACATTCAACAAGGAAATACTTTTTTACACTGAAATGTATAAGATTATATCCTTGGCGACGCCTTTGCGCGGTCGCATAGACACAACACTATACAACAGTTACAGTAGTTCGGATTTAAGAAAAACAGCATACTTTAAAGTTACAAACGGCTATCCCCAGTTCAAAGGGTTTTATGCATCTTCCTCCAATACGTTCTTTACGGGCATTGCAGTAGATGAAATCATGCTGATCGCTGCCGAATCAAATTTACGCATAGGCAAAACGGAAAAGGCCATAGATTTTTTGAATACCTTTTTAAGCCATCGCATCAACAAAAACGCTTTTGTGCCGATTAAAGATGTATCAGGCTTACATCTTATGGATACTGTTTTAAATGAAAGACGAAAAGAACTACTGATGAGAGGCGTGAGATGGGCAGAGATTAAAAGACTTAACAAGGAAGGCTATAAAATCATACCAACTAGAATCGTGGACGGAAAGAAGTATATTTTGCCTCCCAATAGTCCCTACTATGCACTTCCCATACCGAAAGATTTAATAGACCTGACAGGCATGGAACAAAACTAGGGATAGGGTTAATTAGGTGGTCACAAAAAGATGAAGGGCCAGAACATCTTCAAGCTTTAGACGAACTGGCCCTCCTTTTTAATCCAGCTGGTTGGATATGACACCCGACGCATCCGAAATACCGGAAACATAGGATGCACTTCCAGACGAGGAACTGGAAATCGAGAATGTCGGCTTCAAAGCAAATCCGGAAGTGCTGTCTACATACGCGGCATGTACTCTTATTTTGCAGGCCTTTCCCTGTTCTCCGTCGCACAGGTTTGGATTGGAGATGCTCCAGTTCGTCCTGTTTTGTACGCTGGTTGCCGAATAGTCGCCACTGTACTCAAAGGTATATAGGCCGTCTGGGTCGGCATGGCTTCTATTGATGCGCTCGATCTTGTTTCCCGCCATTGCGAGTCCCGCCCCTAAAATTGCTGCCATCAGCGGCAGTCTTTTCACGATTGTTTGTATTTTACTGTTCACGTGGTACATGGTTTTATAGTCTTAAAAACCATGAGAAAACTTTAATGGTTAAAAAATAAGAAAATAAGATCCCTGTCAATGCCGAAGGCATTGATTTTACCGGGCTGAAAAAATATTGCCTACTGGTTTATGAGGGTGTTCGGCTGCGCCCTTGTTTAAGTCGTCATCGTCAGATTTTTACTTGCATTCATTAAGTTTGAACTGGACTATCAGACAAAATGTTTGTAACTATAGTGGTACTTCGTTTATAGTATAAGATACCAACTATGCATATGGCTAACCAAAACAGATTGAAAACTAAATGTGCCCTCCAACCCAACTGTCCAATAATGCCCCCACAGCTACAGGGAATGTCTTTCTGGTTCAACGACAGTACATAGACTATGTAAAGAATAAATGCACTTATTAATACAGTTGATGCTGCCAGTCCCATGATTCTTGTTTTGTGGATATTCAAGAGTATCGCGATACCTAGTTCAACTATAGGTATTCCTACTGCCAAGACTTTTGTACTCCATGATGGCAGCGGTTGCTTTTGCATCTGTAGAATTGTAGTTTGTAGATTACCTAGTTTGCTGATGGCGGCATACATCCATAGTAGCGTAAGCATACTTACTATCACCTGTTCTATAAATGTTATTGTCTTTTTCATGACTATATTTTTTAATGATACCCAATACTTTCCTTATTCGGTTATTGCTGCCAAATCCTTTACAGATATACATTCTGTTTAAAAAATAATATAAAACTATATATTACATATTGTTGTTTTTTGTGTAGTTTTGAATGAAGAATTACTGCTCATTTTCAACTGCTTCCATATATATATTGCAGAAAAAGGCCCATCGTACCAGTCAAGATGCAAATATTTTTAAATTTTTATTTTGATTATATGTAACTGGCTTTATTTCATCATGTTTTCAAAACCCCATTTTTTACTAAACTGGAGCATGCATAAATGGACCATGAGGAAAGAAATAGAACCATCCTGCTTTTCAGAAAACTGTCAGAAGGAGACGAAAAGGCGCTGACGGCTATTTACGATAGCTTTAGTTCCTCTATTGCCCGCTATTTGCTACGTTTGGATGGGATGGATACTTACCTGTTGGATGTTGTAAAGGCAGAACTTCTGGAAACACTATGGAATAAGCGGGAATATTTCACTGGTCAAGACGCTCCCATTTCCCTGATGATGGGCATGGTACATAAGATAGCATTATATAGACTTAGAGAAAGAGAGAAGCACACCGTTTCCATTGCTACTGTCATTTACAAAGAAAGTAATCTGCATGCAGACGATCTATTACTGTCTAAGGAGTATGAGGAAGAACTGAAAAAAGCCATTGCCTTGTTACCTCCACAAGAACAAAGAATATTCAACTATAAATATGTAGAGCAATTGTCCAACGACGAAATAGCGTCCCTGTTGAACATTTCCAGACAGACCGTGAAAAACACATCATCGCGTGCCAGTCAAAAGATAAAGGAATGGCTTGGGCTGGCTTCCGTACTTACCATTATCGAAATCATAAAATCCTTGTAATATGCGCTGGATTGAAAAAAGAAAGAAAAAACTTTTCAACAAGTGGCTCCACCATACCATCACCCCGTCAGAACTGCGTGAGTTGGATATGCTGCGTCATCTAAAGGATGATGAGATATTATTGGCTTTTTTGGATCAACTGGAAAAGGAAAACCCTACGGAAAATGATTTCTTAGAGTATGAGCAGGATATAGAAACAAATATAATAACCCGACAAATCAACAACACGGTCGTATTCCGTAAGGTACAACGCATACTGCTTTCCTGTGCGTGTATAGTATTGCTTGTTGTTATTGTAATTGCATTTTTTCGTTATAGCTCAAATAAGCAACACGTAGAAGAAGTATTTGTGGGAAAAACCTGTTCGCCATTAATGCTCAACACTGATCTGCCACGGGAATTCTTTGCTTGTGAGATAGAGATTAAAGAGCTGTTTCAAAAAAGGCTGGACGGCAAAAATCTGGGTAAGGAATTTCGGATTAATAATCTGAAATTGGCGCAAAAACAGCCAGGTGTACTCTATGTATCCCAAGACAGCGGTAAATATTTAAGCCCATCGAAGGATCAGTTTCTGACTATATATACACCTCCTAAACGGCAGTTTATCGTTGTACTGCCAGATAATACAACCATAAGACTGGACGGTGGTTCCAGGCTGCACTACCTGCTCAACGAAAAAGACACTTCCATTACCTATTGCCGTCTGGAGGGACAAGCTTATGTAAAAGTGAATAAAAAGAAGGAGGGACAACTATTTGTGTTGGATAACTATAACAGCCAACTGTTGACAGATGAAGGCGCCTATGTGGTGCGCTCCGAAATCGGTTATTCCAGAGCCATCCGATTAAGTGGAGATGTAGCCATTGCTACCAAGCAATCACCACAAGCTATCCACTTAAAGAAAAAGAAAAATATGCAAGAGGTCTATAGTTTCAAGGAGGGAACAATGTCGGTACGTGATTCTTTTGTCTCGGCACACATGGATAGCATAACTGCCCTTAGCTGGACGCAGTCCATCAGACGCTATAATGATATCTCGCTAAGAAACTTTATGTTGGAAATGGAAAGATGGTACGGATTTAAAATCGAGAGTATTCAATGTCTGCCTAAAGAACTGGATATCTCTGCGGCTGTCTGCCACGATGCTCCTATGGAGGATGTTTTTGCTGTGGTAGCCCGAAAAGGGGTGACCATATACCAGAATAACGGTATGTTTACTTTTTGTCCTCCTGCCGGAAGGTTGCAAAACCACAAGACAGATGTGACTCGCCAATCACAAACCATACAAATGCTAAAGCTTGGATTTATTGGACATGTGAAGAAATAGTTACTTTTCTATTTCCATCTAACGAGCATTCTCCCACTTATAGTTCCATTTCATTGGGACAAGAAATCTTTTTCTTTTGGCTATGTTTTCCCCTTATCGGTTTATTTGTTACACAAAGCAAGGCCCGTGGCACTAATGCCTGCGGACAGCTTTCGGCGGCATATCCTCACTCGTGCCTCGCTCCGGTATTCCACGTTCTGTCCACCAGCGAGGCGCACAGTCTTATGGGGTTGTTACACAAAAACCGAATAGTATGAAAACGTACAATGCAACAGAAAGCGTAACAACAACAAATGACTGGACAGCGGTACAAGAAGTAAGCATCTGCTACAAAAACACCGTTCCTTCTTCCCTGCGA
>JAATFC010000347.1 GCA_015655435.1 Chitinophagales bacterium
ATATTTGTTTCTGAATACAAATGAGTATTTTTACAAAATTGGGCGTTCCCTTATAAAGTCTATATATGATTGAATTAAAAGGTGTAAAGAAAAGTTTTGACGGAAAAGCGATTATCAAGGGCGTCGACATGGTTATGGAAACCGGGAAATGCAACCTGATTATCGGCTCTAGCGGCAGCGGCAAAACCGTATTGACCAAATGTATCGTCGGACTTTTCACACCGGAAGAGGGAGAAATCATCTTTGACGGGGAAAACATGGTTGGAATGGAAACAAAGGAAAAGAAAAACCTCCGCCAACAGATTGGAATGCTTTTTCAGGGTTCGGCACTTTTCGATTCGATGACGGTCGAGCAGAACGTGATGTTTCCTTTGGATATGTTTTCCGGATTGCCATACAAGGAACGAAAAAAGAAAGTTGCAGACGTATTGTCCCGCGTACAGCTTTCCGAAGCTGCCAACAAATACCCTGCAGAAATCAGCGGTGGTATGAAAAAACGTGTCGGTATTGCCCGCGCCATCATACTCAACCCAAAATACCTGTTCTGCGATGAGCCCAATTCTGGACTGGATCCGCAAACATCTCTATTGATTGACAAACTCATCCACGAAATCACCGTGGAATACAATATGACAACCATCGTCGTAACGCACGATATGAACAGCGTGATGGAAATAGGCGACCACATCGTATATATGTATCAAGGCAACGTGCAGTGGGAAGGCTCTAACAAGGAAATAATCTACAGTGACGACAAACTGTTGAACGATTTTATATTCGCTTCCGACTTCTTGCAGGACGCTAAGAAAATGCGGCAGTTGGAAGATGCAAAAAAAGGTGTTGGCGTTAAGAATTAATGATAATCTGTTGTACATTATTTATAGTACGAAATAAACTAAAAGAGATGATAGAAATTAGGATTCTACCATCTCTTTTAGTTTAAGAAATCCTTGAACAATCCCTGTTGTGTATTTTCAAAAACAGCGAATGTGGTGTTATAACTTTTGTAAGATTCCTCTTTATTAGTTATTTGCAATCGATTGAGCGAAAACAGATACAAAATCGAATCCGACAACATTAGATAGATTTTTTTTAATAAAAATTATTCGACTTTGAATATATGTCAAATTTTTGAGCATAGTATTACAAGTTTTTAAAAATCAAATAGTTGTATTGCTACAAATTAAACACAGCACTCAACAAACATTCGTTAGTTAATTGCTTTTTTTTTCTTTTCTTAGCAGTAATTTATTTACATAAAATTGGAAAACAGTGTACCAAATTGAGTCCAAGATAGATACCAACTCTGCCACTTTCAAAGAGAACCATGCAAATTATACGGAGATAATGAACCAGTTCCAGCAAAGAATGGAAAGCGTGTTGCATCAGGGCAATTCGCCTGCGGTTCAGAAACATAAGAAACGTGGAAAACTATTGGCTAGAGAACGTATCTATCAGCTATTGGATGCCAATACGCCGTTTTTGGAAATAAGTCCGCTTGCGGGATTTGACATGCACGACAACCAATTTCCTTCAGCCGGCATTGTTGCTGGAATAGGCATTGTGCATGGTCGTCCAATCATGATTGCCGCCAATGACGCAACGGTAAAGGGTGGAACCTACATGGACCTTACCATCAAAAAGCATTTGCGTGCACAGGAAATTGCCATGGAAAATGGACTTCCCTGCGTGTATATGGTTGATTCCGGTGGTGCATTTCTACCTGAGCAAGACAAGGTTTTCCCTGATAAAAACGATTTTGGACGGTTCTTTTTTAATCAAGCACGGATGTCTTCTGCCGGCATTCCACAGATTGCGATTGTAATGGGGTCTTGTACTGCAGGCGGAGCTTACGTTCCGGCGATGAGTGACGAGACGATTATTGTTCGCAATCAAGGGACTATCTTTTTGGGAGGTCCTCCTTTGGTAAAAGCCGCAACGGGAGAAATCGTAACAGCGGAAGAGTTGGGTGGCGCGGTTGTGCACACGACTATTTCTGGCGTTGCCGATCATATTGCAGAAAACGACGAGCACGCATTGTCGATATGCCGTAACATTATCAGGACTTTTAAGCCTGCCGACACGCAGACTATTGACCAGATTGCTATTGAAGAACCTAAATATAGTCCGAAAGAACTATATGGTATCGCACAACCCGACTTACGCAAACAAGTAGACCCGAAAGAAGTAATCGCGCGTATAGTTGACGGCAGCCGTTTCCATGAATTTAAGGCGAACTATGCATCGACTTTGATTACAGGTTTTGCTCATATCATGGGTTATCCGGTTGGCATCATAGCCAACAATGGCGTGCTTTTCGGAGAGACAGCATTGAAAGGAGCACATTTTGTGGAACTATGTACGGAACGAAAAACACCGATTTTGTTTTTGCAAAATGTTACCGGATTTATAGTCGGTAAGGAATACGAACAAAAAGGTATCGCACGCGACGGAGCCAAAATGGTTCACGCCGTAGCCAATGCAAATGTTCCCAAATTCACCGTGGTTTTTGGTGGTTCATTTGGTGCAGGCAATTATGCGATGTGCGGACGTGCCTACGACCCTCGTTTCATGTTTATGTGGCCACACGCGAAAATTTCGGTAATGGGCGGAGAACAAGCTGCAAACGTGTTGACTTCCGTAAAAGAAGAACAATTGAAAGCCGTTGGAAAAGAATTTCCGGATGCAGAAAGAGACGCATTGAAACAATCCATTTTGAATAAATACGAAAAAGAAGGTTCGGCTTATTACAGTACGGCACGTATGTGGGACGACGGAATCATCGACCCAGCCGATACCCGAAAAATAATAGCCATGGGAATCGCAGTATCCTTAAACAAAAAATGGAAAGACACGAAAAACGGTGTTTTCAGAATGTAACAAAAATATGAAATGAGTGTATATTCTACGATAGAAATAGAGCAAAAAGAACAAATCGCGACTATATTTTTGAATCGCCCCGATGTGAAAAATGCGATGAGCGGCGACATGATAAAAGAGTTGGCGGACGCTTTCACACAAGTCGGAAATGATTCCAATACGAGAATAATTGTTCTTCGTGGAAAAGGAAATGTTTTCTGTGCTGGCGCGGATTTGAACTGGATGAAAGACGTGGCCAATTATAGTTACGAACAAAACAAGATAGAGAGCCAACAACTCGCAAAATGTTTTGAAACGATATACAAAACATCCAAGCCCACGATTGCGGTCATCCAAGGAGCGGCGATGGGCGGAGCAAACGGGCTATTGGCAGCTTGCGATTTTGCGTTTGGTCTAGAGGATGCAGTTTTTGCTTTTTCAGAAGTAAAATTAGGTTTGATTCCTGCGACCATTGGTCCATATATATTGAAACGTATTGGCGAATCCAAAGCAAGGGATTTAATGCTCACAGGTAGAAAAATCAATGGTTTGGAAGCGGTCCAATATGGTTTGATTAACCAAGTCTGCACAGCGGGAGATTTAGAAAATAAGATTGCTGAAACTATAAAACATTTATTGAGTTCTGGACCAGCGTCCATTGCTAAATGCAAAGAATTGCTAACCAATATTTCCGAACAAAAACTGGATGAAGCAATTCCCTACACAGTTGAAATGATAGCCAAAGCACGCGTTTCCGATGAAGGACAAGAAGGCATGAAAGCTTTTTTTGAAAAAAGAAAACCGAATTGGGCAAAGCAATAGTTGGATTTAGAGAAAAAATTAAGGGTTGAACAAAGTGTCAATATGAAAAAAATTTTAATTGCCAACAGAGGCGAAATAGCGTTAAGGATTATTAAAACTGCCAAACGCATGCAGATTAAGACCGTATTGGTTTACGCCATGCACGATGCAGGTGCAAAATATTTGCAGGAAGCGGACGAAACTATATTATTGGACGGCAATACACTTAACGAAACCTATCTTAATATTGACGCAATTATTGCCGTAGCCAAATCTTCCAATGCGGATGCCATACATCCAGGCTACGGTTTTCTTTCCGAAAACGCTGCATTTGCAAGGGCCTGCAAGCAAAACAACATTGCATTTATCGGTCCGACAGCGGAATCCATGGAAGCGATGGGGAACAAAATTGCGGCTCGTGAAACGGCCATAAAATCAGGCGTTCCCGTTACGCCCGGCATTACAGGAACAGTGGAAGAACTCATCCAAAACTATCACCAAATTCCTTTTCCTATATTGATAAAAGCTGCTGCTGGCGGTGGAGGAAAAGGCATGCGCGTCGTGCAAAACGATGCAGAAATAAAAGATGCGTTGGAAGCCACAGCACGCGAAGCGAAAAGTTATTTCGGTGACGGAACGGTTTATATTGAACGTTATATTTACCAACCGCGTCACGTAGAGGTTCAGATATTGGGCGACAGTTTCGGCAATATGATTCATCTATACGAAAGGGAATGTTCGCTCCAACGCCGCCACCAAAAGATTGTTGAAGAAGCAGGCTCTCCTACCCTTACGCCTGAAATACGCGAAAAAATATGTGGTGATGCAGTTCGTTTGGCATCTTCCATCAACTATCAAAGTGCGGGTACGATGGAGTTCCTGGTTGCGCCCGACATGAGTTACTATTTCTTGGAAATGAACACACGTATCCAAGTAGAGCATCCCGTAACGGAATGGACAACCGGCGTCGATATTGTCGAACAGCAAATCTATATTGCACAAGGCGAAAAACTGGCATTGCAACAACAAAACATACAGCAAAGAGGTCACTCCATAGAGTGCCGTATCTATGCAGAAGATCCTGATAAAAAGTTCCTGCCCGCTCCCGGTAAAATCATTTACTATAAAGAACCTAAGGGCGAAAATATTCGTATTGACGGAATGCTTTTAGGTACTGATTCTGTTATTTCCGGAGACTTTGACCCGATGATATGCAAACTCATCACTTACGGAAAAGACCGCGAAGAAGCGCGTTTGAATATGATTGAGGCATTGCAGCAATACTATATTTACGGTATCAGAAACAATATTGCTTTTTTGCATAGTCTGTTACAGCATCCGGATTTTATAGAAAACAAAATTTCCACTAAATATATTGACAATAATCTGAACGAACTGTTGGAAGAATTTAAACAACAAAAAGAAAAAGAAAATCCTCTAGTTCCTTTGACAGCAGGATTACTTTATAGTCTGCAACCTAATTGTACCAATGCATCCAATATATGGGAACGAATTGGATATTGGCGTAATGTCAAGAAAGTCGAAGTGAATATTGAAAGAAAAAATATTACACTTCCCATTCTTGATTTTGAATATCCCAATATAGTTTTCCAATACGAAAGTCAGACTATAAATGCGTCTTTGAAAGAAACGGAATCTGGATTTTGCATAGTTAAGATTAACAACGAAAATCATGACGTTCATATATTCGAAAACACGCCAGCGTTGTTTACGGTTCGTTACAACGGTTACGATTTTGCAATAAGGCGTACGGATATTTTGGCGATTGCAAACGATGATTTCGCGCCACACGCAGCCATTACTGCCAATTCCGGTTCGATTACGGCACCTATGCCCGGAAAGGTTATCAAGGTTGCTGTTACAGAAGGCAAATCCGTTAAAAAAGGAGAATTACTATTAATTGTGGAAGCTATGAAAATGGAAAACAATATCACAAGTCCGTTTGACGCGACAGTAACAAAAATCAGTACAAAGGAAAGCGAAAAGGTAGATGCCGATACTATTTTGGTAGAGCTACAACCCATCAAAAAAGACTAACCAATATCCAAGTTATACTATTTTAAAACCTAAATTAAGCATTTACAGTTATGGATTTCAGTTTAAGCCACGACCACGAAATGACCCGCCAAATGGTTCGCGATTTTGCGGAAAAAATTGTCAAACCTATCGCACCAGAACTTGACGAAAAGGAAACTTTTTCAGAAGATCTAACTAGAAAAATGGGCGAGCTTGGTTTGTTTGGCATCTATATTCCCGAAAAGTACGGTGGAGCAGGCATGGACTATCTTGCCTATATCATTGCCGTAGAGGAATTGGCGAGAGTGGATGCTTCACAAGCTGCGACTTTGGCTGCTCATAATTCTTTGGGTATTGGACCGATTTACAATTTTGGAACAGAAGAGCAAAAAGAAAAATATTTACCCAAACTCTGTACGGGCGAGCATTTGTGGGCATTTGGACTGACTGAGCCTAACGCAGGAAGCGATTCTTACGGAACGCTTACTACTGCTAAGTTGGACGGTAATGAATGGATAATCAAAGGAAGCAAAATATTTATCACCAATGGTTCTTGTAGTTTGAATATGGGTGCGACAGTTCAGTATGTAACCAAAGAAGAAAACGGTCGCAAGGAATTGACAAGCATATTGGTGGACAGAAATACGGAGGGCTTCACCCAATTGACGATGCACAATAAATTGATGTGGCGCGCGAGTGACACATCCCAACTATTTTTTGACGATTGCCGTGTACCAAAAGAAAACATATTGGGACAAATCGGAGAAGGTGGTAAAATATCCTTGTCTACATTGGATTCCGGTCGTCTGAGTATTGCCGCAATGGGACTTGGTTGTGCGCAAGGTGCTTATGAAATGGCATTGAACTATTCGCAGGAACGCAAACAATTCGGCAAAAGTATCAGCAAATTTCAGGCGATAGCATTCAAGTTGGCAGACATGGCAACCAAAATCGAATTGGCTAGAACCCTTTTGTACAAAGCTTGCTGGCTAAAAGACAACCACAAACCTTTTGCAAAAGAAGCTGCAATGTCCAAACTATATTGCTCAGAAATCGCCAAAGAAGTTGCGGACGAAGCGGTACAGATACATGGTGGCTACGGTTTGATGAAAGAATATCCGGTCGAAAGATTTTATCGCGACCAACGTTTGTTGCAGATTGGAGAAGGTACCTCCGAAGTTCAAAGAATGGTAATTGCCAAATATCTCGGAGTTTAGTTGTCGAAAAAAACATATTGGAGCATGGAAAAAAAACTGGACAATACTATATTTCTGACGGAATGTCCGCGTGATGCACAACAAGGTTTATCCTATGTTATTTCGCCAGAGAAAAGAGCGCAATATATCAACGATTTAATGCAGGTCGGTTTTGACGTTATTGATTTTGGAAGTTTCGTATCAACAAAAGCAGTTCCGCAGATGGCGAATTCTGCAAAGGTTTTAGAATTAATCAATAAAGAAAACTCCAATACAAAATTACTTGCTATCGTCGGAAATGCTCGTGGCGGAACAGAAGCAGCAAAACAGGAAAAAGTAGACATATTGGGCTTCCCCTACTCTATTTCCAATACGTTTTTGGAGAAAAATATTAATTCCAATTTGGATAAAGTTTTGCAAACAACCAAAGAACTTGGAACAATCGCAAGCGACTATAACAAATCGCTGAGAGTCTATATCAGCATGGCTTTCGGCAATCCTTACGGCGACGAATGGTCTGAAAATATAGTTGCAGATGCGGTAGCGGAACTTGTTACCGCAGGCGTACATACGATAACGCTTTCCGATACGACAGGACTTGGAACTCCTGAAAATATTCAATCCATCATCCAAACACTTTTACCTAAATTTTCCCAAACCGAATTTGGTCTGCATCTCCATACAAAAGCCAATGATTGGAAAGAAAAAATAGAAGCAGGTTGGAATGCCGGATGCCGACATTTTGATGGTGTTATTAATGGTTTTGGAGGCTGTCCGATGACCGGATATGAGCTATTGGGCAATGTGAATACACTCAATCTACTGTCATTCATAAAAGAAAACAATATCGAATCTTCTGTTGATTTTGGTAACGTATTGGACATTTCCAGTCGATATCCGGATTTTAAAGTTTTACTATAATAAAAGAATTTTTTCATGAAAAAAATAGTGGCAAATGCCAAAGAAGCAATTGAAGGAATCGAGAATGGCATGACATTGATGTTGGGCGGATTTGGACTGTGTGGCATTCCTGAAAACTGCATACAAGCCTTGACAGAAAGTGGCATCAAAAATCTGACTTGTATTTCGAACAATGCGGGCGTGGATGATTTCGGTCTTGGTTTACTATTGCAAAAACGGCAAATCAAGAAGATGATTTCTTCTTATGTTGGAGAAAACGCGGAATTTGAAAGACAACTTTTACAAGGCGAACTCGAAGTCGAGTTGACGCCACAAGGCACGCTGGCAGAACGTTGCAGAGCTGCAGGTGCCGGCATTCCGGCATTTTACGTTCCGGCAGGTTATGGCACGGAAGTCGCAGAAGGAAAAGAAGTTCGAAATTTTAACGGCAAACCGCATTTATTGGAATATGCACTGGAAGCAGATTTTGCCATCGTGAAAGCATGGAAAGGTGACGCTTACGGCAACTTGATATATAAAGAATCTGCCAACAATTTCAACCAACCCATGGCTATGGCAGGAAAAATCACGATTGCGGAAGTGGAAGAACTCGTTCCTATTGGGGAATTAGACCCTGCCCAAATTCATACGCCTGGCATATTCGTAAACAGAATTTTTCAAGGAATAAACTACGAAAAACGTATCGAAAAACGCACGGAACAATCTTGAGTTTTTGTATGATTGATTCATCTCCAAACTCCCAAATTTTCAAATCGAAATCATGGCTTTAAGCAAAGAACAGATAGCGCAAAGAATTGCAAAAGAACTCAAAGACGGATATTATGTCAATCTCGGTATTGGCATGCCGACGTTGGTTGCCAACTATATTCCCGAAGGTATTGACGTTGTATTGCAATCCGAAAATGGACTATTGGGCATGGGACCTTTTCCCCAAAAAGGAGAGGCTGACGCAGACTTGATTAATGCTGGAAAGCAAACAGTAACAATGCTTCCGGGCGGTGTTTTCTTTGATTCTGCTGCCAGTTTTGCCATGATACGTGGCGGACATGTGGACATGACAGTATTGGGCGCGTTTGAGGTGAGCGATACGGGTGATATTGCCAGTTGGAAAATTCCCGGAAAGATGGTCAAAGGCATGGGCGGAGCAATGGATTTAGTCGCCGCTGCCAAAAACATTATAGTGGCGATGCAGCATAAGAGCAAAGACGGTCAATCCAAGCTATTGAAAAAATGTACGCTCCCATTGACGGGCGTGAACTGTATCAAAAAAATCGTTTCGGATTTGGCTGTATTGGATATTACAGAAGAAGGTTTTGTATTGTTGGAGCGGGCTCCGGGCGTTTCTGTAGAAGAAATTCAGAACGCAACGGAAGGCAGACTAGTTGTAAGAGGTGAGATTCCTGAAATACAGTTTTAGATTTACAGTTGTTGGAAGTTCGTGTATTTCTAGATAGTGCTACATTTGATTGCGAAATAATCATAAAATAATCAAGTGTGGGGCATCATAGTTTAGAAAATGTATTGAAGGATCTCGAAGCGGCTGGGCAATTGATTCGGATAAAAGAAGAAGTTGACCCCAACCTTGAAATGGCGGCAATACAACGGCGCGTATATAAAAATAACGGATCTACGATTTTATTTGAAAACGTAAAAGGCTGTCAGTTTCGATGTGTTTCTAATATATTTGGTTCGCTTAATCGCAGCAAATATATCTTTCGAGACACTTTGCCAACAGTGGAAAAAGTCATTGACCTAAAATTCAATCCACAAAAAATACTCCGTTCTCCTTTTAAATACATATCTACGGGACTCAAGGCTATCAACGCTCTTCCCAAAAAAGTTTCACCAAAAACGATTAAAAATTTCAAGGAAATATCCGTCCACGATCTACCACAAATCAAATGTTGGGAAAAAGACGGAGGCGCATTCATCACTTTACCGCAAGTATATTCCGAAAATCCGGATGAACCAGGCATTATGCATTCCAATCTGGGAATGTATCGCATACAGATTTCCGGAAATGAATATCAGAGGGACAAAGAAATCGGTTTGCACTACCAAATTCACCGAGGTATTGGTATCAACCATTCCAAAGCACAAAAACGCAACGAACCATTAAAAGTTAGCATTTTTGTCGGAGGTAATCCCGCACACACGTTAGCTGCAGTGATGCCTTTGCCGGAAGGTATGAGCGAATTGACTTTTGCGGGATTGCTGGCTGGGCGACGTTTTCGATATTTTCAAGTGGATGGATTTACAATTAGTGCCGATGCTGATTTTGTCATTACCGGAACTATTGAGGGTGCAGAAACCAAACCAGAAGGTCCATTTGGCGACCATTTGGGTTATTATAGTTTGACGCACGATTTTCCCGTGATGAAGGTACACAAAGTGTATGCTAAGGAAAATGCCATTTGGCCATTTACCGTTGTGGGAAGACCACCACAGGAAGATACGAGTTTCGGTGCATTGATACACGAAATCACGGGAGATGCTATTTCCAATGAAATTCCAGGCGTAAAAGAGGTTCATGCGGTAGATGCCGCAGGTGTCCATCCATTGTTGCTAGCCATCGGAACAGAACGTTACACCCCTTACCTACCCGAACTTGTTCCTGCGGAAATATTGACGCAGTCCAATAGGATATTGGGAACTGGGCAACTAAGTTTGGCTAAATATCTTTTCATTGCGGCCGCACATGCGGATGTTCCGCCAACACATGATACAAAATCTTTTTTCCAATATATATTGGAACATATTGATTGGAAACGTGATGTGCATTTTCAGACCTGTACGACCATCGACACTTTGGACTATTCCGGAACGTCCTTAAATGAAGGAAGTAAAGTCATCTTTGCCGCAACA
>JAATFC010000049.1 GCA_015655435.1 Chitinophagales bacterium
AACAGGTTTTCTGTTGTTATTGTTGTTTTTGTTCTGGTGTTTGTGCTGTCTTTTTTCCAAGCTTTTCAAGCTAATCTGACCGACGACATCCACAAATCCGGCATCTATTTCCACGGTTTCTTTTCCGTTGACCAATTCGATGTGTTTCAGTTCCTCTACGATTTCGCCTTTTTTGTTGAGATGGACGATTTCTTTGACGCGCACAATAGTCAAAGGATATTGTTTGTTACTGTCCGGAAGCGTGTACCACATGAGGTTTTTGAAAATATCTTTCTTAACCAACAATGCTCGACCTTTTGCCGTCTGCAAGGATTCTGCGTTGTCCGGGAACTGTTGCAAAGCATCTAGATAAGTGTCCAGTTCATAGTTCAGACAACATTTCAAGCGTCCGCACTGGCCGCTAAGTTTAGTTTGGTTGATGCTTAGGTTTTGGTAACGGGCAGCCGTAGTCGTTACGCTTTTGAAATCCGTGAGCCACGTACTACAACACAGTTCGCGACCGCAACTACCGATACCGCCGACTTTCCCTGCTTCCTGACGAATGCCGATTTGGCGCATTTCCACTTTAAGTTTGAACTCTGAGGCGAAAATCTTAATCATTTCCCGAAAATCTACACGGTCGTCCGCCGTGTAAAAGAACGTCGCTTTTTTGCCATCCGCCTGTATTTCGACTTCGCTGATTTTCATCTGAAGGTTTAGTTGGCGTGCGATGGCGCGGCTTCTCGCCTGTATTTCCGGTTCGCGTATTTTGTTTTGTTCAAATAAGGACAAATCCTTTTCGTTGCTGACACGCAAAATCTTCTTTATGTCCGGACTGGATTCCTGGACGGAATTTTTTTTCAGTTGCAGACGTACCAGTTCGCCCGTTAGTGAGACTTCGCCGACGTCAAAACCGCTTACACCTTCCACCGTAATCATCTCCCCTTTTTCCAAAGGTTGCAATGAGGTATTTCTGAAAAAATCTTTTCTACTTCCTTTATTGAAACTGACTTCTACGATTTTACAATTGCTTTCAGGGTCGCTGAAAGGTAGATTGGCCAACCAGTCAAATACGTTTAATCTGTTGCAACCACCGGAGCTACAGCCACCATTGCTCTTGCATCCGTTGGGCTTACCTGTTCCACAATTTCCACACCCCATATTTTATATTTAAAGTACAGACAAACAGTCTGTAACGTATATTAAAAAATGTGATACCAATATGGTATCCTTTCTATCGAACCGCCTACTTTTCCTTGAAAACTGGTCGTTATCGACCTGGAATTAACACAAAATGGCTATTTGAACGCTGATTTATTCCAGCTTACTAATTCGCCAAAATTAGTGCTTTATCCTTAATTATATGTGATAGCTTGATTGTCAGGGCGTGAAACAGCATTTTTGGATTGGCGTTGCGCTCCACATAATACGCTGCCTTGTCCAGTTCTTGCACGATTGCTTCCTGTTGCGAAACCTCAATCATCTTGTTGAGTCTTTCGGCAAAATCCCTTTCCGAATCCGCAATCGTAAACGCGTCGCCCAATATGCGTAGGCGAATGCTCTGTTCCAGCAAATGACCGAAATAATACAGAAATTGCTTCTGCGACTCACGTCCTTCCTTGCTGATATTGTCAATCCATCTTACTTGTGCAACCGGACCGCCTTTCAGCAGAGCGTTCAGCCAATCGCGTAACAACGATTGCCAGTCATTACCACTACCGTCTTTTACCAAAGCCAACGCCTCCCGAAAATTACCGTCCGAAACCCCGGCTGCCATCGTTGCCTTTTGACTGTCTACGCCACGTTCCAATAGCGCGGTCTCAATCTCGCTGGTTTCTGGTTTGGGAATGCGCACGAGCTGACAACGGCTCAATATGGTCGGCAGTATCGCATCTGCATTTTCGGCAACCAATATAAACAAAGTATTGGCAGGTGGCTCCTCTATGAGTTTCAGCAGTTTATTGCCTTCCTTATTGAGGTATTCCGGCATCCACATAACCAGTACCTTGTATTCGCTTTCGAAGCTTTTCAGGCTGAGTTTGTGGATAATCGCGTTGCACTCTTCCGCTGTTATATTTCCCTGCTTGTTTTCCGCACCGATATATTGCAGCCATTCGTACGCGTTTCCGTATGGATTGTTTTCCAAAAAATCACGCCATTCCGTGATGTAATCCGTACTGACAGGTTTGTCGCCCGACTTTTTGGGAATGACCGGATAGGAATAGTGAATGTCCGGATGTGCATACTTGGAGGCTTTCAGACAGGCGCTACATTCGCCGCAGGCATCCATGCGAACGGGAATTTCTTCGGCTTCGCCAAAAAGAGAAACCCCAACGTCTTGTTTGGATTTTTGGACTTTTTCGCAAATAATGTATTGGGCAAATGCCAAAGCCAACGGCAATGCACCACTTCCGTCCCTACCAAGGAATAAAAGCGCGTGACTTAGCCGATTGTTCTGAACCAAATCTACCAGTTGGTCTTTAACATGCTGCAAACCAATTACTTCCGAAAATTTCATAATGACGACAAAAGTACCGAGTTATTTAGGAATTATGATTTTTGATTGGAGAGATTTATCATTCTATTCGAAATGACGTTCAAAAATTAAGCGTCATTTCGATCTTGCCTCAGGCTAGAGAGAAATCTCCTACTTTACCAACAAACCAAATCAAAACCTGAAAATTCTTATTTCGCGTCGATATATTTCAACAACTCTGGACTGTCGGGAGTCACTTTGCTATCAAAATGTGCGATAAGATTTCCTTTTTCGTCAATATAAAACTTGTTGAAATTCCACGAAATGGTCGCATCCAATACACCGTTCTCGGATTTTTCCGTCAGATATTTATAAATAGGCGTAATATCAGAACCTTTTACATCCACTCTGGTCGTCAAGGGAAACGTCACGCCGTAGTTCTTTTGGCAAAAGGAGCTAATGTCTTTGTTGTCCTGAAATTCCTGTCCGCCGAAATTGTCGGAGGGAAATCCCACAATAACCAGATTGTCCTTGTGTGCAGCGTACAGTTTTTCCAGACCGGCGTATTGAGGTGTGAAACCACACTTGGAAGCGGTATTGACAATCAGTATTTTTTTGCCCTTGAACTGGGAAAAATCGATAGTCGAACCGTCCAAGCCTTCGATTTTGAAATCGTATATATTTTTCATTTTCTTTTCCGTTTTGTCTTTTTTAGAAATGAAAGAGGCGCAGGCAATCAGTAGCATGACTGAGCCCAAGAGGTATAAATATTTTTTCATCTTAGATTGTTTTGAGAGTCATTAATGCCCTAAAGTTAGTGGATTAAGGATTCTCATAGCATCCGATGGCAGGTTTTAACGTATTCCTTAAATTTCCGGAGATGTCATAGGTGATGCCCGATACAGGTGTAGCCGCTCCCAGACAAGGAGAGACGGAGGACAGACGAAAATCATATTGCGCCCGGTCATTGTCAATAAGCGAAAAATTAGGGTCAATATTTTGCAGCATATTGGACAACTGCAAGGAAGACGGTAGATTGGAATATTTTGCCAAAGAATGGTCGATTTTAACGGAAATGTTGCTTCCCAAATCCGATCCAATACCTATTTCACTATTCAAGCTTGTATTGTCTCCCCAAAGGATGCAATTCGTAATCGCTACGTTTAAGGCTTCCGAAGAGCTGCCGTTCAATATAAAAACTGGGTCGCTGTGCGAAACATAAAGATTGCTGTAACCGACAATCGTATTGTAATTCAGTACGTAACGACCGCCATTGTACAAACCTATGCATCTACCGTTGTTAGCAACCATACTATTGACTATCGACATATTACCCAAACGGGAAAGGACGCCATAACCGGAATTGTTTTGGACAATACATCCTTTTAGATTCAGTTTTATATTGGATGGAGTAGTCGCATTGAGCGTATCGACGATGCCGTAGATAGCGTTTTTGATGGTAACGTTGCTCAATACATTTCCCGAACTATTTTCTCCAAATTCCAATCCGGGCCACGCTCCCGCAAGTTTGGAATAGTCCACATCGTCATTGTTGATTCCCTGCACATAACCCAAACGGTCAGTCGTGAAATTAATCCTGTCCGCACTTGCCGTATCTCCATTTGCCAACAAGCGACCATTGACCAAAAGACCTGCCTTAGCATGGCAATAGACTTTTGTTCCTTTTTCTATAGTCAGGGTTTTTCCTTCGGATATCGTAAGGTCTTTCAGCAAAACAATCGGGAGATTTTTTTTCCAAATCGTGTCGTTGGCAATTGCCATATTGGTAAGGTAAACCGCGTTCTGTCCATACGCCTGCAATTGCACATATTGCTTTTTGCCATTGTAAAAAATCCCTATACTGTCCTGTACCAGAAATGGGCTGCTGACATTGGTAGGGTCGATATTGACTTTTACAA
Source organism: Chitinophagales bacterium (assembly GCA_015655435.1). GTDB lineage: Bacteria > Bacteroidota > Bacteroidia > Chitinophagales > Chitinophagaceae > Rhizosphaericola. Next base: position 4,375 of record JAATFC010000049.1, read on the forward strand.
AACAATAAATACTGTCGCCCGCTTCGATATCTATATTGGAAAAATCGGTACCCGCAGTTCCATTGACATTGATTTGGTAGGAGGAATTAGCTGCTCCAGCCAAACGAATTTCGTCTAAACGGAGTTTTTGCTTGTTGAGGTTAAATATTTTGAAATACTGCGTCGTCGAGCCTTGCGCCGTGAAAACCGTGTCAAACTTGATGGAATCCGCTACCGACAATGACGCGTCGGGACTGTCAATATAATCTCCTTTTTTGCAGGAAAATATAGTGGCAAGAACAATGCAAAGGGTTAAAATATATAGGTTTTTGAAAGACAAAATTGCTGTTTTAAACATAACGGTAATCTAAGGTATGGAATTGCCTTGGAACTAAAAGCAAATGACCATAAACTGACACTTGGCGCTGGATTGCTATTAGTTTGTTATAATCGACAAAACTCCTGATGAACACCAAGAAGCTATTTTAAACATTCGTATTTTTATGAAGTCTTATCTGACAGGATTTATAGGGAAAACAGTAATCATCCATTCATCCAAAATTTTTCAACTCATGAAAGGGTTACGCATATTGACGGTTTTTATTTTTGCATTAGTGGTCGGCATTACCAGTGTGTATAGCCAAAATCTATTGATTAGCAAATCAACAACAGCATCCAACAACAACGACCTCAATGCTTACCGAAAAAATGTTTACGAAAACCCGCCGGCACCTGACGGCTATGTCAACGACTTCGAAGAGCTGTTTACCGAGGAACAAAACCATAAACTGGACAGCCTTATCCGGGATTTTGAAAAACAGACATCCATCCAGATAGCGTTGATTAGTTTTGATACATCAATGTCCTGTGCAGACAGTCTGGACGAGTTGGGATTAAAGATGGCCAACTCTTGGGGCGTAGGACAAAAAGATAAAAACAATGGCATCATCATCGGTATCTGTAGCGGATACGGTCATGTGAAAATATTATACGGCGTAGGTCTGGATGGGCTTGTCAGCGACAAGGAAACCAACGAAATTGTCGCAAAAAACTTTGTTCCTTATTTCGAAAAAGACGAATACTATGCAGGAACCACAAATGGATTGACGGCATTGATGAAGTTGCTGAAAACACGGTATCGCCAATAGTTTCTTAATCTTCCGTTCCGCATCGTCAATTAACCGAACGACCCACCGTCGCAATACTAATTTTCGTTTGGGGAACTTTTAGGATTTCCAACCCACAAAACTCCAATGTCGCACCTGTTGTAATCAGGTCGTCAACCAGTAATATGTGTTTACCTTCCAACAATTCGGGTTTTACCACCTCAAACTTGTCTTCCATATTGGATATACGTTCCGAACGACCTTTTTGTGTTTGAGTCTGAGTGTACATGGTACGCACGACCGCATCCGTAACTATAGGAATCGAAGTAATATTGGTAATACCTTCCGCTATTATTTTGGTCTGGTTGTAGCCTCTTTTACGTTCCCTTTTTGGATGAAGCGGGATTGGGATAATTAGGTCAATATCTGTTTCCCATTCGGATTGCACCATTTGTCGTCCCATCATTTCACCTAAAAAAATGCCAACATCACGATTGTGTTTGTATTTTAGTTGATGTATCATATTGTGCAGTTTGGATATACGGGCACAATAGTAGAGACTTGCGGCTCGCCCCACCGTCAAACGTCCGTCCATTATACGTTTTACCGGATTTTCCGTTAAGTCAAAGAATCCTGTTTCCGGTAGTTCCATGAGACAATTGAAACAGATAATCTGCCTCGACTGCACTGCATCTGAGCCGCAGCCGGGGCAGGTTTTCGGGAAGAACAAGTGGGCAAAGTCCTCCAATAGGTTACGTAGCAACTTCAGTTATTTATAGGTAAGGTTAGATACGTGGCGTGAAAAGTGGAAGGCGCTTTTTAAAGGAAAAATATTTTTCAAATAAAGCCTACCCGCGTCTTCTTTCCAACAATATCATCATCATCAGACTCAGCAAAATACGCTCTTCGTCTCCGTCTTTTATCTCTTGTAGTTTATTGACCGAAAATTTCCTTCCAAAAAAGGAATTTTCCTTTTTCAAAATCGCCACTTCCGTTCCACTATTGTCTATCACTTTGTATTTCGGGTGGAATAAATAGCCCGTAAACAGGGAAACTATGGGGATTTCGGAAGTGAAAGAGTCCATCACTTTTGCCCACGGATTGGCTTCGCTGATGGTGTATTCCAGATTGTCGTTGGCATCGAAGATATTATAGTGTGCCTTCCAGATGGATTTCCAACCCTTGCGACCCACGCGTCCCACAATGTTACCCGTGCTATCTGTAAACGTGTAAGTAACTGAAAAGTCAAGCCATTTATTCGCTTTTATCGTGTACTTCAGATGACTTTTCGATTCGTCGGCATATACGTCAACCTGGTCTACCAGTTTGAACATTTTCTGGCGCACATACGCAATAATGCCGCCATTGTTGTCTGTTGCCACGAAGTCGTTGGCAAGCGTTCCGATTTTGAACTTAAATCCCAAAGGAAATGTATAGCCCATTTTTCAAGCAATTTTATTGGTTAAAGATGTTTTTCTGATTTACAAATATAATACCACCATTCCAACCTTTTCGAAAAAGTAGTACTCTTCATATTGACAACATTTATTAACTTTAAGAACAATTATTCTTGTAAATTCTCCATTATGAAGCTCATATTTACACAATTATTGGTGTTTTTGGCAATGTGGACTAATGCCCAGAACAAAAATTTTAACGAACAGGAAAAAACCGTTTGCACGTTCCGATTGGGTGAAGATAAAATAATACTCAAAGAAAAAAGTGATACATCTTCATTTCGTGAAAATGCCGACAGGGTAAAATTTTACAAAACAAGACTTTTGGCTGTCATAGAAAACAAAGGGCGAACGACTTCGAAGCTATTGGACTCTTCACTGTACATAACAGAAGAATATCACAAAACAATGCTTCCGTGCATTCTCGTGGACTCTGCTCAGAAACTGGTTTACGTCTTTTCCAATTCAAAAAGCCTTGATTTAAGTTACGGAATGGACGGGTTTGTTTACCAAAGTAATCTAGGATTCGATTCATTAAAGAAGGAAATGATTTTCACTGGATTCAATGCAGGCTGGAGCTCCTTCTTCGGAGGTTCATTTCGAGGTAATCCTGAACTGTGGCATTATTCAGCGGCTGGCGGATTTGTAATATTATCTAAAAGAAAGGCGGACAATAAATGGCTCAGCGATGTTGTTGGAGACATAAACCCTCAGCTTGTAGAACGTCAATACGATTCACATAAAAACATCCTTTTTGCAACATTGCCGAACATGGATAGCATGAAGTTCTATTGAGAAAAACCTTTTCATCCTTCTGAACAAAAAATATTAAAATTCCAGAGATATGCCAAACAAATCTATATTGACCGTGATGCTGATGCTGAGCATTGTGAGTATTGGACAAGCACAACTCCAACCGCAGTCAAAACTTCCCCATTCGCTTTTCCCCAAAAAAGAGAATCCCTATTTTAAACCTCTCCCGAAAACATACACACCTCAGCTTTTGAATAAAAACATAGTTATCCCAAAAACTATTCAAGCTCCGGCTCCAGGTGTTGTTGTTTTAGCCAATCCGATGAACTATTCGCATAATAATGGAAGAGGTTTCGATGTGTACAAGTCCAATATTGACGGTATGCCCGTACTGATGCCTGACAAAAACAACAGGGAGAGCTTAGGAATAGTGGGCAAAAATACGAGTGATCCAAAAACCTCTGACTTACCGGAAAAAATGCTGCAGTACAATGGACCGCAGTTTCTGAAATAAAGTAAATAGAAATAATGTGACTTTGAAAGAACAGGTGTCGAGAGTGACTCTCGACGCCTGTTCTTTCAAAGCTTTCAACAATATCCTAATGCGCTTCCAACCAATTATCTCCAACACCAGTTTCAGCAAGTGCGGGTACGTCATTGGGCAATATAAGTGCGTGCTGCATCATTCTGGGTACGAGTTCTTTCAATAGTTCTATTTCGTCTTTCGCTACATCGAAAATCAATTCGTCATGCACCTGCAGAATCATTTTAGATTTTATTCTTTGTTTTTCTAGTTCAGCTTGGATGTCAATCATTGCCAGCTTTATCATGTCGGCGGCAGTTCCCTGAATAGGAGAATTGATGGCAACGCGTTCCGCAAAAGCGCGAACAGTAAAATTGGAAGAGTTTATGTCCCTCAACCAATTTTTGCGTCCCATAAGCGTTTCGACATATCCATGTTCCTGCGCATAAGCAATACGACTTTCCATATAGGTTTTTATCCCGGAAAATTCTTCCATATAGTTGTCGATAATCTCTTTGGCTTCGGTACGACTGATACCAAGATTGGACGATAGTCCAAATGCACTCTGTCCATAGATAATACCAAAATTAACACTCTTCGCCTTGCGACGCATATCGCTTGTCACCTCAGACTCCGCCACGCCGAAAACCTTTGCGGCCGTGGCTTTGTGGATGTCTTTTCCTTCCTTGAATGCCTCGCACATATGCTTGTCACCACTAATCGCAGCGACGATGCGCAACTCAATTTGTGAATAGTCCGCACTGAGTAACAAATGATTTTCGTCACGAGGAATAAACGCTTTACGGATTTCTTTTCCTCGCTCTGTTCTTATGGGAATATTTTGTAGGTTGGGATTGTTGCTGCTCAATCGTCCCGTCACAGCAATGGTTTGGTTATAGGATGTATGCACACGACCCGTACGCGGGTTTATCAATTCGGGTAGTGTATCGACATAGGTATTGCGCAGTTTTGTTAACTCACGGAAACCCAATATATCATCCACTATTTTATTTTGGTTGGCGAGTTTTAATAGTACGTCCTCTCCCGTCGCGTATTGTCCTGTCTTTGTTTTTTTGGCTTTCGGGTCGAGTTTCAGTTTTTCAAAAAGAACCTCGCCCAACTGTTTGGGTGATGCGAGATTGAAACGGACACCTGCTTGCTCGTAAACATTGTTTTCATATGTCAGTGCTTCTTTTTCTAGTGTTTTGGAATATTCTTTCAGAAAATCCGTATCAATTCGAACTCCTTCAAATTCCATTGCTGCTAATACTTTCACCAAAGGATTGTCTACTTTGTCAAATACTTTTCGGACACCTTTTTCGGTGAGTTGAGGTTCCAATACTTTTTTGAGTTGTAACGTAATGTCTGCATCTTCCGCAGCGTACTCCTTTATTTTTTCCAAAGGAACGTCTCTCATGTTGAGTTGTCCTTTTCCCTTTTTTCCAATCAATTCTTCAATATGAACGGGACTATAACCGAGAAACTGCTCACTGAGTAAATCCATATTGCGCCTGCCTTCCGGCTCAATCAGATAGTGTGCGACCATCGTGTCAAACACATCGCCGACCAATTCAATATTGTACCATTTCATCACCAACAAATCGTACTTGATGTTCTGCCCAATCCAGAGAATGTCTTTTTGTGCAAATAATGGTTTGAATGTTTCTAGTATTGCCTTGGTTTTTTCCTGATTAGCTGGAACGGGAACGTAAAAAGCTTCTCCTTTTTTTATGGAAAAACTCATACCAACTAGTTCAACATTGTTGGCATCCAAACCAGTCGTTTCTGTATCAAAACAGATTTCCTTTTCTTTTTGCAGATTCCATACTAGTTGTTGGCGGTCTTCTTCCGTTTCCAATACTTTATAGTCGTGTGGCATATCGGAAATGTCTTTTAAGTGTGTGGGAATTTCTGCATCTTCTGTGCGCGCACTTTTTGTATTGGCGGTTTCAACTATATTTCCAAACAAATCCGTCTGCACGCCTTGCGGCGTCGACACTTGGAAACCCTCGCCCAATATACGTTTGCCTAAAGTGCGAAATTCCAGTTCTCCGAAAATATCTTTTAGCAAATCACGATCCCATTCGTTCAGTTCAAATGTATGTTCGTCAAATTCTACAGGAACATCCGTTATGATAGTTGCGAGCTTTTTGCTTAATAGTGCCGAATCTTTTCCTGCCCGCACCTTCTCTCCTAGTGCACCTTTTATTTCGTCTGCATGTTCCAATACCCCCTCGACAGAATGGTATTGTTTTAATAGTTTGGCTGCTGTTTTTTCTCCGACCCCGGCAATACCCGGAATGTTGTCCACCGCGTCACCCATCAATCCCAATATGTCGATTACCTGCGCGACATTCTCAATATCCCATTTCTTGCAAATACCTTCCGCATTGATAATCTCTTTCGGATTGCCCATATAGGGCGGTTTGTAGATAAATATTTTGTCGTCGTTCAACAACTGACCATAGTCTTTGTCTGGCGTCACCATATAAACCTGATAACCTTTTGCAGCGGCTTTCCACGCTAGTGTTCCGATAATATCATCGGCCTCGTAACCGTCAAGCTCTATTGTCGGAATATTGAAACCGTGAATGATTTTTTTAATATCCGGAATCGACAAAATCAAATCTTCCGGAGCTTCCTGACGATTGGCCTTATAGTCTTCGAAATCATCATGTCGCGAAGTCGGTGCGGCCGTATCAAAACAAACCGCCAGATGTGTGGGTTTTTCCTTTTGGATAAGGTCAATCAATGTATTGGTAAATCCAAACTGGGCATTGGTATTTTTTCCGGTTGATGTGTTCCTCGGACTGCGAATCAAGGCATAATAAGCACGAAATATGAGAGCCATGGCATCCAGCAAATAGAGTTTCTTTTCCATAAAAGCTAAGGTAGGAAAGAAGCCGCGGTGATTGTGGTTTTAGGGTAAAAGCCTTAATTTCGAAACGGTAAATAAACCACTAACTTATGACACTCGAAGAACACAAACAGGAATTTACAGAAGACGACGCCGTTGGCTGGGATTGCATCGACCGCAGCTTAGAAAAAATATACAAAGACCAAGAACCGCAACACTTTGCTCCGCCATTACATTATGCAATCGGGGGAGAAGACCCGTTGGATGGTATCAGCATGTACGAAAGTGAGAATGAAATGCCTCATTACCATATTGTTAGTTATGGTTTTTCTAATCTTTATTATGATGAAGCTGCCGCTGGTAACGAGTATAGCAAATTTGGTTTTGAGATGACTTTTCGTCTAAAGAAAAATCCCAAAGACAATACCTTTTTCTGGGCTTGTAATCTGATGCAAAATCTAGCTAAATATGTTTTCAAAACGGGTAAATGGTTTGATGAATATCATTTTATTCCGGCTAATGGTCCAATAAGATTGGAATACGATACCGACATCACGGCTATTGCATTTGCATTGGATCCTGAACTTGGGCAGATTGAAACGCCTAACGGAAAAGTAATGTTTCTACAGATGGTAGGCTTGACTTCTTCGGAATATGAACAACTGAAATTAAATCCAAAGACAACTGAAACAAAAAAGCTGCTGGATTCCATGCAGATTGGAAACAAGCTTCTCATTACCGACTTGGATAGAAAATCATAAAAACAAAAAACAGCCCGTCTCTCGACGGGCTGTTCCAATATAAACAACAAATTTTCTAATCTATCTTATTGGACAATACTGATTTTTCGACAAGCTGCTGAGACGACGCCGCTACTTTTTTGTCTTTGGTTGTTTTTCCTCTATTGCTACGCGCCATTCTTGAGAAAACCGACAGATTGCGGTTAAACAAGAACTGGAACAACAAAACGGTATAGGATTTATGCGAACCTAGATTGTCATAATGTTCATGTGCTAATTTGTGCAACTTTGGTAAATTATTCCAAGGAACGGAAGGAAAATCATGGTGTTCGTTATGAAAACCCACATTGAGATTTGGCACATTCAATGGTCCGTAGTAACTTTTGGTTTCCTGCTCTTCCCCATGTGTCAAAAAGTGTTCCTGTATCCATCTCGCACCAAGCGGATGCAGCCCAACGGAGAAAAAGAAACTAGCCAACTGGTAAACAAACGCTTTTCCACCCCAGAAATAAATAAGCGCTCCCACGTAGACAATCTGTATTATCCAGTTGAGCACGACATATTTGTCAAAAATCTTGATTTCTTTTGTCAATCTACCCAATCGGCTGACCTGCACGATTGGATATAAAAAAAGCCACATAGCCTTACCAAATGTAGAGTTGCCCACCAATTTGGCTTCCCAGTGGTTAGGCATATCCGCATCCAGGGCTTCTACTCCCTGATACGCATGGTGTTTTAAATGATATTTTTTGAAAGAAACAGAACTGGCAAATACCAGCGGTAGATTGCCCACCAAGCCGGCAAAAGTATTCATGCCTCTTCTTTTGAAAACTAAGTTGTGGGAACATTCATGTCCGGTCACAAAAAGCGTGTGGCAGGCAAATGCCCCGACACAATACGCAACCAACAATACAATCCACCAGCTAGAGTCCCGCAGAACGTACGCCAACCCTGTCTGCACCGCCACACACAACAGAATTATCAGAAACGTATAGGGATTCCTTCCTATCAGTTTACGGATTTCCGGATGGTCAACGATGATTTCTTTGGTTCTTAATTTATGCGGTTCGCAATCGTCCGACCACGAAAAATCGCTTTTTTTTGAAGACATTGTAATTTATACAGTTGTAAAAGGTGAAGCGTATTTTGTATTAAAAGTTGAAAAATGTTTTGGGCTAAAGAAGTGTCATGCAAAAACATTCCATGATTTAATCCCGCCAGTTTTATTTTCTCTTGTATTGACGAAGGTAACATTCTACTCCGTAGCATTCCCCTTTTTGTCCAAACTTTTTGTTTTTATTACAATTAAATGGGTAACTTTTTGATATATTTCAAGAAACAATCACAGGATATGACAAAACACATCTACCAAGCTGGTATTATCGGCAACTGTTCCTACATAGCCCACGTAAGAAAAGACACCAATATCACCTGGCTATGTTGGCCAAAATTTGACAGTTCCTTTGTTTTTGGGGCATTGCTGGACGAGCAGAAAGGAGGGGAGTTTTCCATCAAACCCGAAGGTGAATTTCAGTCCCGGCAATACTATCTGGAAAACACCAACATACTATGCACGGAGATTACCAACCCTTACGGTTCCTACCGCATTACGGATTTTGCTCCACGGTTTTCCAACAACAACCGCATCTTCCGACCGCTCAATCTTTTTCGTAAAGTCGAAGTACTGAGCGGAGCACCACGTATCAAAGTCGTATGTCGTCCTGTATTGGATTATGCAAATATTACGCTGAAACCCAATCTAGGCAGCAATCATCTCAACTACAGCTATGGCGACGTAACGATGCGCCTGACGACAAACGGTTCGATTAATTACGTAGCAGAGGAGCATTATTTCGTATTGGACAGTACCAAATATTTTATTCTTTCCTATGGCGCACCGTTCGAGGCGGAGCTCGAATCCACGTTTGAACGATTTCTGCAAGCGACCGTTTTGTATTGGCGTAACTGGGTGAAAGGTTCGAGTATATTGAGTTTTTACCAAAATCGGGTAATCCGTTCGGCATTGGCGTTGAAACTGCATCAGTTTGAAGACACAGGCGCTTTTATCGCGGCGAGTACGACGAGCCTGCCCGAATACCCCGGCGAAGGCCGCAACTGGGATTATCGCTATTGCTGGTTGCGCGACACGCATTACGTGATTAACGCGCTGAACAATATTGGACATTTTGACGAACTAGAGAAATATTTTTCCTATATCGCGAGTATTTCTTACACAGAGATCGACCGCTACCAACCACTGTACAGCATCACAGGTGAAAAAGACCTAACGGAAAAAATATTGGATCTGGACGGCTATCTCGGCAACAAGCCCGTCCGCATTGGAAATCAGGCATTCGAACATATCCAGAACGACATCTACGGACAGGTTTTGATTTCGCTTTTGCCGTTGTACGTGGACAAACGATTTGTCGTGGACGAAAGAAACGATTCTTCGCACTGGATAGATTTTATTTTGAAAAAAATAGAAAAAACCGTGGATGAAAAAGACGCCGGCATCTGGGAATTTCGCAATATGCCCAACGTGCATTGCTACACCAATCTGTTCCAATGGGCAGGAGCGAAAGCTGCACTAAAAATGGCTCGCGAGGTAAAAGACAGAAAACTCATCACTCGTGCATTGAAACTCATCAAAACTACACGTAGTCACATCGAGGCTTGTTATGACCCCATCCGAAAAGTGTACACGCATGCTATCGGAAGTCCGCATCTGGACGCAAGCACGCTCCAGTTGATTATTATGAATTACCTCGACCCGCATAGTCAGAGAGCGCGCGACCATCTGCGTGGATTGGAAAAGGATTTGCGTGGAAAAAATGGATTGTTTTATCGGTACATCCACACGGATGATTTCGGGAAACCGTCATCCACATTTTTGATTTGTGCGTTTTGGTATGTGGAAGCGTTGGCGATGGTTGGGCGTAACCGCGATGCCATCGCAACATTTGAACAGCTTATGCAATACTCCAATGATTTGGGGCTTTTCAGTGAGGACGTGGATGAAAACGACGGTAGTCAATGGGGTAATTTTCCTCAGGCTTATAGTCATGTTGGCCTGATGAATGCCGCATATCGCATCGCCAAAAAATTGGATAAGCCTATTTATTATTAGACAATATAACTTCAGCTAATTTATAATTGTAAATACAAATTCTCAAACAAATATACTTATCAATATAATGTTACAGATTCTACTCCCTTTATGGTAAATATGGAATTTCCTTTGGCCTGCCCTTATAATATTCTTTGACAATTTTGAATTGTTTGTCTGTTAGAAGTATAGCGGACAAATCGTTTCCGCCATAAAGCAAATAAAACTTTTCATCCATCTTCTTATATTTTAAAATCTCATTTACTTTTTCAAAGAAATTTCTTGAAGCTGCATCCCAGAATGTTAGATTGTCAACCTCTTGTTTTTTATATAAATTTATTCTTTCCCCATTTATTATTATATCATTTGTCGTTTTATAATCTCCTGTTTTTTCGACCGATATATTTACATTTCTATGTTTCAATATTGTATCTAACGCCGGAAGAAAGAAATCAAAACTAAATTCAGCAAGCTCTTCTGCATCAACATGTGCAAATCTGTAAACATCTTCATTATAAATATAAAATGAGTCTATGATTTCAGATTTTAAGGAATCTATTTTCTTAGGGTTTGCATATTTCAAGAAACCGTTATCAATCAGTTCGCTACCATATTTTTCATTGGTTTTGTACATATCTTTCACCACTTGTTCGGTTTTCCTATCATGTTTAGTCTGCGAACAACCAAAAGACAAAACAGTTAGATAGATTAATATCAAAAATCTCATTTCACAATATTGATAACGTTCTAAAAATAAACAAGTCAAGAAAGGTTTATCCTTTTGTTTTTATTTACCATATATATCAAGTCAATATTATTGCCCTATCGGCTTCTCCTCACTAATTTAACCAGCCCTTTTCCACCACTCATTAGCAATATTACTAGTAGACCTGCAACCAAACCAAACAAAAATTTTCTTAATAGTTCTGGAATACTTGGGAGGATGTGATGCATATACTCAATCTTGTGCGCTAATATTTCTCCGGAGACTAATAGTAATGCTATCGTACCAACTACTGCCAATATCTTAATGATAATAGGTAATCCTTTCACTAACAAATGCCCAATCTTGGAAAGAAACCCTTTGTTATGTGTTTTATTAATCAAGAAAGAACCCGCATCATCCATACGCACTATCAATGCGACAATACCATAAACTCCGACAGTCGCCAAT
>JAATFC010000011.1 GCA_015655435.1 Chitinophagales bacterium
ACTCTCATCGTGAACAAATTTTCTTTTATCGCCGTGGGGATGATGGCAGGTGTGATGATGTGCAACTGCAAACCCAAAGACAAAAATAGTCCCGACAAATATTTTGACACCAAATCCGGAGTATTGACCAAAGGGGACGATTCCTATTTCCGCGAACTTACTCCGGCAGAACTGAAAAAATACCACGACTCGGCAGAAGCCGCAGCGTACAGGATATTGGGCAACAATTTCAACGGACAACTGTTGGTTGCCAAAAACGGGCAGATTGTTTACGAAGAATACAAAGGCATTTACAATTTCAAAAGTTCCTCTCCCGTCACGGAACATTCGCCCATGCACATCGCATCCATCTCCAAGACGTTTACGGGAATGGCAATTTTGCATTTATGGGAAAGAGGCGAAATCAAACTAGAAGATTCCATCCAGCATTATTTTCCTGATTTTCCATATCATGGCATTACTGTAAAAATGCTGTTGGCTCACAGAAGTGGATTGCCTAATTATTTGGACTTTATGGACAAAGGTTGGGACAGACACCATAAGGCAACGAATCAGGATGTCATCGACTATATGATTGCAAACAAACCGCCCATACTTTCCAATCCCAATACGCACTTTCACTATTGCAATACGAACTTCATGTTGCTGGCTTCGATTTTGGAAAAAGTGGTCCATCAATCCTTTCCAAAATACATGAAAGACAGTATGTTCACACCGCTTGGGATGAAGGATACGTATGTGTTTGAAGCAAAAGACACAGCCAACTATCTAACGACATATAACGGGAATCGCCCTTATCCAATGGACCAAACCGACCTGACGTATGGCGACAAAAACGTGTATAGTACGGTTCGGGATCTGTTGCAATGGGATCGTAGCCTTTATATGAACAACTATATAAAATCTTCCACTTTGAAAATGGCATACGTGCCACAAAGTAACGAACGCGCATCCATGCACAACTATGGACTGGCTTGGCGGATGATTTTTTACAAAAATGGAGATTCGGTTATCTATCATAACGGAAAATGGCACGGCACAAATTCCGTTTTTACGCGTTTGATACAAGATACGGCGACTATCATCATTATCGGAAACCGTTTGGATAAGAGGATTTATGGCGGCAAAGCCATTTCTAGTATCTTTACCGGAAGGAAAGACACCATTATCCCACAAGAATAGTCCTTAATGGAAGTAGTAGCTCTCATAGCCTTATTGGGTATCAGCCTTGCGTTGATTTTTGGATTACCATTTGGTATTGCGCAATATGCTTACAATTTTCTAAAGCGGAAAAAAGTTCCAGTATATTGGCGTTGGACAGCACTTATTCCGGCACTAGGCGTTTTATACTTGCTGGCATCATGGATATTACCGGAAGAGCATATATACGAACTAGACTATAAAGAAATAATCGCATACAAACATCCGGAAGGAACAACTTACTTTTACGGACAGTCAGACCAATACGGGAAACATTCCGGAGATTTTTCATTCGGAATACAAACCTATCCGGAGAACTATAAAGCTATACTAGACTTATTGGAACGTCGGGGATTTGCCAAGGATTCCACAACCGCAACTCCGGACACTATCAATACTTTTCTAAAAGAAAATGATACAAAAATCATTCAAAAGCTAAGTCTGACAAGGTATTCCCAATACAACTATTATGCAGATTTATTGTCGGACAGCAGTACTATATTCATGCGAAAAGTCCCGAAAAAATCATAGTCCAATATCGCTTACTTTTTGAAAGAAGGATGAAACATCTGCAAAGTGGAACGTAGATAATCTCGGTCGAGATGCGTGTATATTTCAGTTGTGGTAATGCTTTCATGACCTAACATTTCCTGTACAGCACGCAGATCAGCTCCGCCTTCCACTAGATGTGTCGCAAAAGAATGACGCAAAGTATGCGGAGAAACTTTTTTCTGGATTCCCGCATCCGCCGCCAACTTCTTCAATATCATGAAAATCATAATGCGCGACAAGGATTTTCCAAAACGGTTTAGGAAAAGGATATCGTCAAAACCCTTTACAACTGGGCTATGCACGCGAATAGTTTCCAGATAAATCTTTATATACTTTATAGCTTCCGAACCGATAGGAATCAGACGTTCTTTATCGCCTTTTCCAATCACACGGATAAATCCCTCGTCAAAATAAAGATTGCTTATTTGCAGGTTTACTAGTTCGCTTACACGCAAACCAGAACTATACATCGTTTCAATAATTGCTTTATTACGTTGACCTTCGGACTTGCTCAAGTCTATTTGGGAAATAATCAAATCAATCTCTTCGACACTCAAGAAATCAGGCAGTTTCCTTCTGATTTTGGGTAATTCCAATAATATAGTTGGATCTACGTTTGTAATATTTTCCGTAACGCAATACTTGAAAAAAGCCCGAATACCCGAAATGATACGCGCTTGTGACGTTGATGTCATTCCTAATTCCGCAATCCATTGTATGAAAGCTTGCAGGATTTTCAAATCAACATCGCTCGGTATTACAGTCTCATTTTTTTCGGACTGAAAAAAGGAAGTCAACTTATCTACATCTCTTAAATAAGACTCAACCGAATTGTCGCCGAGTGATTTTTCTAGCTGCAAATAATTTTTAAATCCCTTTTTGTAAATATCCCACATACTCGAGCAATTATTTCAAAGGCAAGTAGCGGTAAGCACTATATTCGCCCTCTTGCATATCCGTTATCGTTCTTTGATAGACTGTATTATTGGTAGAATCCCCACCCCAAAAACGACGTCCCAACATAAAGTCCTTGTAGTAATCAGGCCAATTGTTATAGTCTTTCCTTGCCTCTTGCAAAATAGTCATCAGATAAGTGAACCCCGTATTTCTGTCTATATATTCCGCACTATAACCAAGATTGACCACAGTTGCATAACGTGCAATATCCCAAGCCTTGATACCAGATTTGGAAAAAGATTGATAGTTGTTTTTGACAAAATCCAATATAACGGACGCACCGGTATCCAACTTATATTTTTTAAAATCTATAGTCTTGACATTGGCATTGGCAGCACCATTCTCATCCAATACTTTCTTTATTTGCAGATACAAATCCTGATGCCCTTTCTCTTGCAATTGCGTCAGCAATAAATGAAACTCATGCTCATTGGCAACATCCCACCACGCTTTCAAGACATTGCGAGAATCTAGTTTTTCCTTTGCGGATTGATGGTAAGGATATTCAAATAGTTTGCGGTAAACAACACTCAAGTCCGTGACAAATTTATCATCGCCCGGTTGTGAATGCATTTCCATTTTAATCTTTTGAAAAGTCTTCTCCGCGCCTCCATATCCTTGAAATGTATATATACCACCCAACAGAAAGGCAGCCAACGTATCATCTTTCATCGTGAAACACACATCTCCCGCTTGTCCTGCATTTGTCGTGTACGTCTTATTTTTGTCTTTGCAACTAATCCCAACCAACACTAAGAAGCATATTGCCCAACTAAACTTTTTCATTATATAAAATTCTTCCTGCAAAGAAACGACAAAAACACCACATGGCTTATTCCACTTTTCCATCAAAACGAACCGTATTTAAGGAAAAACTACCTGTATTACTTTCTGCGTTAAAAGCATAAAATCGAAAACTAATACTACTGCCAATATTGGCAAAAGAGTTGTCCATCAATAATTTGTTTCCAATAAGTTGAGATGTATAAGTACGATCTGTTATTTGAAAAATATTGTTTCCCGTTAATCTCACATTTGCATTCGAAACAGAAGCCGCAATATTTGTTTGGAAATTATCCAAACTAGACCGCACCGACCATTGCCTAGGTCCGGTGGCTGAACGCTGTGCGACAAATTCGATTAAAGAAAAAGTCAGTTTTGCATTGTTGTCCGGCGTAATCGTTACTTCATAATATTTATTCAGGTCAATAGTTCCGGTAAAATCATTATTGTTACTGTTCGCTCCCAAAGACCAATAGTTGTAAGCAAATCGTCCCGCCGCAGAAGGATTGGAACCTAAACCTATTGCCTTAAACGAACCAAAAGCCAATCCAGAAACGGTAGGATTCGGACCAGGGTCAATCGTGCCGGAATTGGCTGTGACATTTTTGAAACTATATTCGGATGCGAAATTAGTCGGAATTATAGTCGTTCCTCCACTATAAGAAACATCATCTTTGTTTCGTAAAATAATTTGGGGTTTTCCCTGATTTAATGAAACGTAACCTGTAACAGTATTCGCAGTTCCCGGTTGCAAATTGAATGCAGCAGTTGAGCGTACAAAGGTTTCGATACTTCCTGTTTGGTCCATAATAGTATAAGTCCGCCCCGAACTTGTAACATTCGGGGTACTTATGTAGACATTTTGCAATTGGACTAAAGAAGAAACCCAATTTTCCAAACTATCATTCATCTGTGCAATAGTAGTGATACGAGGAGCGAGACTGACATTACTGGTTGGATATATTTTGTTTGTGGCAATCTTCGTAATTTCTAGCTCACTACTGAATTGCTCTAAAGTCGTTCCGCCAATATCGATAATATAAGATTTGTTGAATTCTAAGTTAGTCAGACTCGTGCCATATAGAATAATACCGCCGCCATTTGCATCTTCTATTTTGTAATTGCCCGTAGATTCGTTTTTACTATCAGAAATAACTTTCCCTTTGATTACCGTACCAAATGGAACAATCACTGATTTTCCTTTAAATAAATTTCGAACAGATCTTATAGTTGATATTCTGTTCGTGTCTGCTAATTGAAGGCTACAGCGGCTATTATTAAAAACGAAATCACTCGTATCACGAATCACTATTTGCTTATCAGAATTATATAGTGTAAAAACACCAACCAGCCGACCGTTCCCTTTTGGAACATCTATATTGGCAAATGTGGAATAGCTACTATTCCTAAGCACAATAGGGCTTCCGTTGCAATTTTGCAAAATAAAACTCACTGCACTAACTTGTTTTGTCGCATCTGCTAGTTTTAAAGACAAGTCAGCATCGCCGAACTGCACATTGTCTATTGCAACTAACGTTGATTGCAATGTATCCAGCACACCATCTGTCAATTGTGAAGGGTCTACAATACGAGGCACTACAACTTGATTAAACGAACCCTTAACGATAAACTTATCAATCAAACCAACGGCAATACCATCTAGTTGAGTACGATACGAAAGACTGCTATCAATACCACCACCTATCTGAATCGTACCTCCGTAATCTCCCAGAAACAAACCTTTGGTTTTTACAAATAGTTTGCGTCCTATGGGATAAGAACTATACAAACTAGAGCCAGAAATTCGAACGACTATACCTCCTGTATTATCTTGCAAAACGATTGACTGGTAAAAATTTCCGGACTTGTCATCCGCAACGACAACACCTTCAATAACTGCACCTTGTTCTATCTTTTCAAACTTTCCCAGCGCATGCAACTGTTTCAACTGTCGAATCGTCATATTGGATTGTAAAGAATCTATGGCATCAGTCGACGGTCTATCATATTTAGGTGAACAGCCTATACAAATCAGTAAAAAAGATAAGATTAAGTAGTTTCTCATAAGTTCAGATTTTAAAAACGAAAAGCTATATTGATAGAATAGTTGCGCCCCATCGCGTAACTATATTTATTGGGAAATTTATTGAAATCATATCCTTTCAAATCCATGCGCATCTGTTCGTATGCATAAGCAATGATGTTTTTATTATCCAATAGATTGTTTCCACTCAGCAGTAGGTCTATGTATAGTCTTTGCTTGTAATTTTTTGTTTTGATCTGAAAAGAATAACCACCAAAAAAATCAACCGTGTAGCCATTTGGTAATTTTTCCTGTTGCAGTATATTGTCGATTAAGTCTTTTTGTGTAACAGGATTGAGATCACTCAACACAGAAGTCGTTCTACGCATAGGATTCAATGCTGACCAGCGATTGAGAAATACATTTGCATCCAATGTTGCAAAATAGCTTCCATTGCGATAGCCTACACCATTATGAACAATAGTCTGAGGCGTATTGGGTATCCTAAAATTTTTTAGATAAACTTGTTCTTGCGACAGGATATCCGCGCTTGTTTCAGAAGTCACAATCAGTTGCGGTCTATTGTTGTATAGACTTCTGGAAAAATTGGATACAAAAGAATAATTCCAATTTGGAAAAAATTTCCAGTCAAGCGCAAGCTCCAAACCATAGTGCTTTTTATCTATATTGAACATGCTATAAGACGCAAAATTTTGATGCACATCGTCATAAAAATATCTGTATTCTGCCGCTCGCTTAATCATTGTAAAATAAGTATTTGCCTGTATCCTGAACGACGGAGTATTCATTACAAATCCCGCTTCTACCGATTGGATATTCATGGGGCGAATACTGTCATTCTTGAAATTCCTAGTAGCGGGAGAGACATAAACCGTATTGGGCATTGGCGGTTGTCCCAATAAGGATGCATTCAAAAAGATATATTTTCGTCCGTCGATTTTGTAGGTTACACCCATTTTTCCATTAAACAGCAAAGTCGTGCTTGTCGGGCTTTCACCTTTGGAATTAAGCGAAAACAAACCGTTCCTGACATTTCCAATTCTGTATAGTTGTCTTGCATTCAGCTCCACGGATGCGAACGCGTCCCATTTCCTAGTTGACAGATGTAATTGTGCCCATTCACTAAATCGTTGCATAACGAGACTATAATCATAACTATACTTGTCACCTACTTTTATTTGTTCATTAGGGTCGTCTATATTGTTTTGAATCGTATTGATATCCGAAGGGTTGTCCCGCTCTACAAAAGCATTCACATTCAACCAATACTGTCCACCCAACAAATCGTCCATACTTTTATAGTATCGAAGTCTTGCCATCTGATATTCCAGACCGCCAGCGAACCGAAGTTTATCATTCAAAATAGCGTTGATAGACGATGCTGCATTTACCTGAAAATGTTTAGTAGTACGGCTACCGACTGCATACAAAGCCCTTCCTTCTTTTTGTGTTGTGTTTACTTCGTACATCTTGTCCCAATCTATCTGCAAGCGTTGAGGATTTATTTTTATTTCGCCCGTCAAGGCATTATATTGGTATTCGTCATTTTTATAGTATGAAGGAAGATTGCGATAATAGTCAGGTCGCGGGTCTGGTGCATTGTACCACTCCAAACCGCTATAAGAAACACTTCCTACAGTAACACCAAAACCGGTATTCCAATAAATTTTATCCTTATAGTTCGCCTTATAATTGATAGTTGCAGTCGGCAAATAATTTTTCAATATGCTGGCATTTCTGCTTTTACCATTTTGCGAGCCCCATTGAGGATTGTAGAAATTCGTATTGGTCAGGTCAAATGCTTCTTTGACAGCAGCACTTTGCCTACCCGTTTCATAGTCCGAACCCCAAACAGAAAATGATAAAACATTCCTTTTGATTTTCTTTTCTACAGAAACCAGATAACCTAAACCACGATAATAAGTTCCAGGATAATAACCCGTTGCACTATAACGAAGATTGAATGCCAGCAAATAGTTCCAGCCGTTTTGACTATAACCACTGTTGTACAATCCTGACAATCGATGCTGGTAATTCCTATTGGAAAATGAGTATCCTATTCTTAGTTTGTTACGTTGATTGGTCGGCGAAGTATTGATAGAAAAATGGTTGCCCAAACCACCAAAGCTAAAGTCGGCTGCCGCCAATTGCTCATTCGTCTCTCCTACCCTAAAAACATTGCTCATTCCTGAAAACAAACCATATTGGACACTATTGGTTTCTAGGCTATTGATAGGCACGCCATTCACATACGTCCGACCGGGAAAATTTTCATAACCTCTCTGCCGATATCTCACATTGAAAAAACTAAAACCATAAACATTCAAAAAATAATTGCGTCCCGCCAATAACAAAGATGACGGAGAAGGATTGCCCTCCTGCAACAATTCCCCTTCGTTCATGTCAATCGTATTGACATAGTTTTGCCAAGCCTCTTCTTTTTTGGATGATATAGTCGTATCCTGTGCATTGCCGTATCCGTACAGCAATAGACAAACTATAAGCAGAAAACTTTTAGTTCTCATAGGCAAGCGTTTCGTTGTTTTAAAGATACGACTTTCAATAACATCCAACAAAAAAGGCCAAGATTTACAAACCTTGACCTTTTTTTAGAAAATATATTTTTTAGGAAAACTAGGCTTTCATACTACCTGTTTCATTGAATCGGTTATGCCATTTGTATACTTCATCCAACAAGTGCGGGGTCTGTCCACCTTTCGCTTTTGCACGGTTGAAATAGTCCATGAACTCATCACGATAATCTTCGTGGACGATGTTGTTGATAATTACCGGAACTCTTTCCCTTGGTGCGAGTCCACGTAGGTCAGCTAACCCTTTTTCCGTAACCAATACATCCACGTCATGTTCCGTATGGTCATGATGTGAAACCATTGGCACTACAGAAGATATATTGTTTCCCTTGGCGGTCGAGCTCGTTACGAAAATACTCATATAAGCATTTCGGGCAAAGTCACCGGAACCGCCAATGCCGTTCATCATCTTAGTTCCCCCGACATGCGTAGAGTTGACATTACCATACATATCCACTTCCAAAGCTGTATTGATACCGATAACACCCAAGCGTCTGATAACCTCTGCAGCGTTGCTAATATTCTGCGGGCGGAATACAACTTTGTCTCTGTACGTATCCAGATTATTGATAAACTTATTATAACAGTTTTGGGATACCGTCATAGAGGTAGAGGATGCAAAATCCATCATACCTGCGTCTATCAATTCAAAAGTACTGTCCTGCAATACTTCAGAATACATAGTCAGATTTTTGAAATCGCTCTTCGAAAAGCCCGCCATTACAGCATTTGCCACCTTACCGATTCCGCATTGCAACGGAAGCAAGGAATCTGTCAAGCGACCTTTTTTCACTTCATGTGCCAAGAAATCCAATATGTTGTCGGCAATAGCTCCCGTGATTTCGTCGGGAGGTACGATATCGCCTGTCATGTCCGTAATCTCATGGAAAACAATACCTATAATCTTGTTGGGGTCAACAGAAATTGTATCTGTACCTATTCTAGTACTGGAAGAAGTTATAGGAATGATTTGTTTGTTAGGAGCTTTACCCACACGGAAGATGTCGTGGAGTCCTCTTATTTCCAAAGGAATCGCCGTATTGATTTCGATGATAACTTTATCTGCCAAATCAAGGAAAACAACATTGTTGCCGATTGAAGTTGTCGGAACGATGCTTCCGTCTTCCAATATCTGAGTCGCCTCGATTACCGCAATGTCAATTTTAGGGAGGTCTCCGTTGATTAATGCTTCATTGGTTTCACCTAAATGTTGGTCTATAAACAACAAGTCGCCATGATTGATATGGTTACGAAGATCCGTATCTACCTGAAACGGCAATCTTTTGGTTAAAGCATTGGCATTGGAAAGATCTGCATCATTGCCATGACCAAGGGATGCCCCTGTAAATAGCTGTATTTTCAATGGGTCAGACTGGGCTCTTTTTGCCAAAGCCTTTAAGACAACCTTAGTATCTCCACCACGCGTAAACCCGCTGGCGCCCACGACCATTCCATCTTTAAAAAAAGTCGCAGACTCTTCTGCCGAAATTACTTTGTCGCGTAAAGCAGCACGTTTAATTCTTTCCTCGTACATGATTTTTATTTTTTAAAAATAAGTGTGTGCAATTTATGATAAAATAACTAGCAAACCTTTCAATTGTTAGCTTTTTAATGGCAAGCCCAATATAAATTTTATAAGGAAACGTTTGCATTGGTTTTTCCTAAAAACTAAAGAGACTCTAGAAAGAGTCCCTTGTAGAAAAACACCGCAATAATCCAATAAACTATGCCTGTCCAATCTCCATGACCATACGGCCATCAATCTGCCCTTTCTTCATTTTGTCAAAAACATCGTTTATATCTTCCAGTTTGGCTGCATGCACGGTAGCTTTTACTTTACCTTCATGAGCAAACTCAATAGCTTCCTGCAAGTCTTTACGAGTACCTACAATAGAGCCGCGTATCGTATAAGCATTCAATACCGTATCAAAAATCGGCAAGTCAAATGCTCCAGGCGGCAAACCATTCAAGGAAATAGTGCCTTTGCGGCGGAGCATGCCCAGACCTTGACTAAATGCAATAGGAGAAACTGCTGTTACTAACACACCGTGCATACCTCCCACCTCTTTTTTCAGAACCTCACCCGGATTCTGCTCTTTGGCATTGATGACAATCTCTGCTCCTAGTTTTTTTGCCAAATCCAACTTGTCCTGCGAAACGTCAACGGCCGCTACATGCAAGCCCATTGCTTTGGCATATTGGACGGCAAGATGTCCAAGACCTCCCACTCCTGAAACCGCGACCCATTCGCCGGGTTTTGCTTCCGTTTGTTTTAGTCCTTTATATACCGTTACGCCTGCACATAAGATAGGTGCCATTTCCAAAAAGTTTACGTCTTTTGGTAATACGCCTACATAACGCGCATCGGCAATCACATATTCAGCGTAACCGCCATCTACACTATAACCACCATTTTGCTGTTTCTCGCACAGCGTTTCCCAACCTGTTATGCAATAGTCACAGCAACCACACGCACTATATAACCATGGAACACCTACGGCATCGCCTTCTTTAACATTTTTTACGTCCTCGCCTACTGCCACTACGTAACCAACACCTTCATGTCCGGGGATCAAAGGCATTTTTGGTTTGACGGGCCAGTCGCCTTCCACGGCATGCAAGTCCGTATGGCATACGCCACTAGCGATGACTTTTACTAAAATCTCATTTTTACCCGGTCTTTTCACTTCCACTTCTTCGATCTGCAACGGTTGTCCAAAATCATGAACCACAGCCGCTTTCATTTTACTTGGTAACATAGCAATCCTTATTTATGGTTATAGAAAATAATTACAATGCGAGCGCAAGAGAAGGGTATTTCAAATCGGTTAGTTCGGTCTAAGAAAAAAGCACAGGAAATAGAAATATGGAACATTCTATCGTCTGTGCTTCGTTTTACAAAATATAATCCACCATCTGTCGATTACTACTAAAAGAAGCCCAAAGCGTTCTTGTCATAAGAAATCAACATATTCTTGGACTGGCGGTAATGGTCGAGCATCATCTTGTGATTTTCACGTCCATAGCCAGATTTTTTGTAACCACCAAATGGAGCTCCTGCTGGGTAAGCATGGTAATTGTTGACCCAAACACGACCCGCTTGAATAGCGCGAGGTACTTGATACAATTCGTAAGCATCGCGCGTCCAGACTCCTGCACCCAAACCATAAGGAGTATCATTGGCAATCTCGATAGCTTCTTCTGTTGTTTTGAATGTGGTT
Organism: Chitinophagales bacterium; assembly: GCA_015655435.1. Taxonomy (GTDB): domain Bacteria; phylum Bacteroidota; class Bacteroidia; order Chitinophagales; family Chitinophagaceae; genus Rhizosphaericola. The sequence goes on from JAATFC010000011.1 coordinate 11,349, forward strand.
ACACACACAACCGGTCCGAATATTTCTTCCTGGAATACACGCATCTTATTGTTGCCTTTGAACAAAGTTGGCTGGATATAAAAACCGTTGGTCAATCCGTCCAGATATTGGGAAGAACCTCCTGTCAATACTTCGCAACCTTCTTCTTTACCCAAATCCAAATAGGAAAGAATCTTGTCGTATTGGGCTTTGGAAGCTTGTGCGCCGATCATCGTTTCTTTGTCCAATGGGTTACCGGATTTTATTTTATTTACACGGTCGATTACTTTTTCGATGAATTTATCGTAGATGTTTTCATGAATCAACATTCGGGAAGGGCAAGTACAGATTTCACCCTGATTTAAGGCAAACATTACAGCACCTTCAATTGCTTTGTCCAAAAATGCGTCGTCCTCAGCCATCACGCTTGGGAAGAATATATTGGGAGATTTTCCACCAAGTTCCATTGTGGAAGGAATAATGTTTTCGGAAGCATATTGCATAATCGTGCGACCTGTCGCAGTAGAACCGGTAAATGCAATTTTGCTGATACGAGGGTTGGCAGCCAACGCTTTTCCCACTTCCGCACCGAAACCATTCACAATATTGAATACGCCTTTAGGTAAAGCTTCTCCGATAAGTTCTGCAAATATGAGAATACTCACGGGAGTCTGTTCTGCTGGTTTCAATACGATGCAATTACCTGCAGCCAATGCCGGAGCAACTTTCCAAGCAGCCATCAGTAACGGAAAATTCCAAGGAATAATCTGTCCTACTACTCCCAATGGCTCGTGGATAATCAACGAAAGCGTCTTGCTGTCCAATTCATTTGCCGAACCCTCTTCCGCACGGATAACGCTTGCAAAATAGCGGAAATGGTCAACGACCAAAGGCAAATCCGCATTCAACGTTTCGCGGATGGGCTTACCGTTGTCCACGGTTTCCACAGCCGCCAGTTTTTCCAAATTTTTCTCTACGATATCTGCAATCTTCAGCAGGGCGTTGCTTCTTTCCGTGGCGGAGGAATTTCCCCATTGGTCTTTTACCTTATATGCAGCATCCAATGCCAGTTCGATATCTTCCTTGGAGGAGCGAGGAACTTTGCTGATAAGCGTTCCGTCTATCGGCGACGTATTCTCAAAATAAACACCCTTGACCGGTGCTACCCATTCGCCACCAATATAGTTTTCGTATTGTGGTTTGAAAACGGGTCTTTCGACCAGTGTATCACTTCTCTTTACTGCTGTTTCCATAATTTAAATTTTTATACTTTTTCTTTAGTTCCGCTAAGTTGTACACATTTCCGCTCTCATTTATGTACTATTATCTTCTTTTTGTGTAGGATAATATCAAAATACTAATATTCGTTAGTATTTTGTAAAATATCGTTAAATCGAGCCAAATCGCTTTCCGATACAGGAAAAATAGTTATTTTAGAAACCCATTGAAAGCTCTCGGAATGGATAAAGACACAATAGACTTAGGAAACAAATCATAAAACTGGAAACATGGCTTTTCTTTCAAAAAACATTGCAATACGTCCTGCTAAACAGCTAAAGGAAATCGTGGAGGACAGAAACGTGGTACAGTTCGGCAACGGCGAGTTGAGTATTTACGAAACCCGGGCAAGTGCCAACGATTTCGCGTTGGAATTCAACAGTTTTGCATTGACTGCTATGATACAAGGGAAAAAGGTAATGC